>DBFJSK010000546.1:0-1887 GCA_048403675.1 Tannerellaceae bacterium
AAAGCCCGGCTTCCGGGCGCTGGGGGACTATGCTGCTATGACGCTCTACATCCTATTATACGGCCTGCTGCTCGGTACGATCTTTCTCGACCGCGACGATGTGGCGATGGAGAAGAAGAAGCTCGTGCTCAAAAGCCTCGTCGTCCTCTTCGCCCTGTTCAGAGGATTGCGGTGGAATACAGGAACCGACTGGGACTCCTATCTTGCCGTTTTCGAAGAGGCCGACTGGGATACTATTTTTTCACTTGTGCACGATGTCGGGTTCATGGAGCCGGGATATGTATTCCTCAATGTACTGGTTAAATCTCTGGGGGGAAATTACACCCTTTTCCTGCTGCTGACGAACTTATTCCTGTTGGTATCCTATTATAAGTTTTCCCTCTCTATGTCGTCGCGTCCTATCTGGACCTTCGTCGTCATTCTTTTCACCATCGCCTTTTTCCCCGTCCGCCAATCGTTGGCCGTGGGCGTCGTATTGTTCGGTTACCGGTACGTACTTGAGCGAAGCGGTTGGAAATATCTGCTGATCGTGCTGGCGGCATTCACGATTCATGCTTCGGCAATCGCCTGTTTGCCCTTCTACTATCTGCTGCGGGTTCGTATACCCGGGTGGCTCTTTGTTGGCGTTTTTGTATTCTGTTCCTTTATCCTCAACGACAGTTTACAATACAGCCTCATGTCGTTTTTAATCACCAAGTTGCCCTTTGTAGGCGATACGATTATGAGCCGTCTTAGCGTGTATATGGAACTCACCAAGGAAGCGCTGGTGGAGCGAAACGAATACCTGTCGAATCTGCTGCTTCTCTTTTTCATCCTTTTTTTTACCTATTTGAAAAAGTTCATTCCCTCTACGCAGGCCGGCAAATACGCACTTCTTTATAACATGTATTTTTACTTTATATTCATCAGCACCTTTTTTAAAAGCAACATGCAGGAAATCGGACGAATAGGAGGCTATTTCTCGCTCTCCTTCTCCGTCTTGTTCTCCGTACTGATTATGTGGGCGATGCGGGTTAGCAAAGCCGGAGCCTATGCCTTTTTTGTAGCCTATATGCTCTACAAGCTTTCCATCTCCCTGGGCGGATACTATCCTGATTTACATATACCCTATTTCTCTGTCTTCAACGATAACCCCTATCGAGCCGGATAACTATGCATACGCCCACTTCCTCCCGCAAAATACTTATCGTATCGGAAACCGTTACCCATCCCACCACTGCCGGCAACCGGATGTGTCAGCTAGCTTACTGCCAGTTGCTGGAAAAAATGGGCTACGAGGTCTATTTCCTGTACGTACGCAACGATTACGGCACCGAGGCCGAATTGGAAGCGACACGCCGGTACTGGAAAGACCGGTTTTTCTACTATGCCAAATCCCCTCTGGGAAAATACCGCAAATTCCTTCTCAACCTCTGCCGCATCCACCTTTCCGCAGGCCGGTGGAAAGTAGACGACTACGCCGTACCCGGGCTCACACGCTATATCAGCCGTTTGCATCGCGAGCAGGGTTTCCACGGCATCATCGTCAATTACGTATGGCTTTCCAGGTTGCTCCCCTCGCTTTCCATCCCCGTAAAGGCCTTGTTCACTCACGACGTGTTTTCATTCCGCAACCGGCGCATCGGCGACAAATCCGTTTATACGCTCACCCCCGACGAGGAAGCCAAAGGCTTGCAGCGCAGCCCGCATATCCTGGCCATCCAGCAAAACGAAGCGATTTACTATCGGTACCTGGCTCCCAACAGCCGCATCTTCACCGTCTATTCGCCTTTCGAATATACCCCGCAACCGGTACAAGGCAATAAGCACATCCTCTTCCTCTCGGGCCCCAACGCCTTCAATCTGGAGGGGATCGGCTGCTTTATCCGCGAAGTCATGCCGCTGCTT
>DBFJSK010000547.1:0-2947 GCA_048403675.1 Tannerellaceae bacterium
GGGTTATATAGTCAGCGTATGGCGGAAGCAGGCTATATCTGTCTTGCTTTCGATGCCGCCTATCAAGGGGCTAGCGAGGGAGAACCGCGCAACACGGACAAACCTGCCTATCGCATAGAGGACATTCGCCGTGCCGCCGATATTCTGGCGCAGTATCCGGGTGTGGAGGCAAATCGCATCGGCATTCTCGGTATCTGCGGTGGAGGCGGTTATACGCTGAAAGCGGCGCAGACTGACAAACGTTTCAAAGCGGTGGCCACATTGAGTATGTTCAATACGGGACTTGTGCGCCGCAACGGTTTTCTCGATTCGCAAATCAATGAAGTGCAGGAGCGTCTTGCCGATGCCTGTGCAGCCCGCCAGAGAGAAGCCGGGAACGGAGAACCGGAATATGTCGGCGATATGAGCGGAATGTCACCGGAACAGGCGGCAAAACTTCCATTCGACCTTTATCGGGACGGATATGAGTATTACCTTCAGAGCCATGCGCATCCCAATTCGACATTCAAATACACCAAGAGCAGTCTTATGGAACTTATGGCTTTCGATGCGAGCGAGGGAATGTATCTCATCAATCAACCGTTGCTGATGATTGCAGGGAGCATTGCTGATACGTTCTATATGACCGAACAATGTTACAGCAAAGCGACCGGAACGCAGAACAAGGAACTATTCCTTATCCCCGGAGCGACGCATATCAAGACTTATTATGTGCCGGAGTATGTGAATCAGGCGATAGACAAGCTGACAGACTTTTTCGGGAAGAATTTATAAACCGAACTCTCATTCCTACATTCTGAAACGTATGATTTTACCATTCATTTTACCGCTATTCCTCGGTACGTCCGTGACAGGATGTAGCGGCAACGACAGTACTACCCTCAATGCCGATATTCGGGCAGAAACAGCGGAAGTTACGGCAATAACCACTAGTCATAATGTCGGAGCCGGGTATGCAAGCTCGTTCGCCTGCTACGCTACGGGACTTTCGGCAAGTACGATTTATTATATCCGAGCGTATGCCACAACACCCGGAGGAGCGGTTTACGGCCAGTCCCGTCCGTGTTTACTACACTTGCCGATTCGGATGACGATACGCCGCCTGTCGGCGGGGATGACAAGCAGAATCCGTTGGCTTCAACCATCTATCTATGGCCGGAAGGCAATATGGGGAAGATTACGAACTACACGGACAGTCAAGGCTCTTATCAAGACCCGCCATCGTTCCGCCCTTATATGAATTATTTTCCGTTTGCGGAAGGTATGACGATAAAGGGTGCTGTCCTCGTATGCGCAGGCGGTGCATTCCAGTTCCGCAGCGACCGGAACGAAGGCACACCTGTCGCCCAATGGTTTGCCCGTCACGGTTATCAGGCTTTTGTGGTAAACTATCGCGTGCAACCTTATCGTATGGAAGAAGGAAGCCTCGACTTGGCTCGTGCTATCCGTTTTGTTCGCCAACACGCTGCCGATTACAGGATAGATCCGAACGACATCGCTTCGGTGGGATTCTCTGCCGGAGGCATTCTTTGTGGTGATGAAGCCCTCAATTTCGATGAACTGGTGAACGGCACGGCTCTTACGTCCGATTATCGCCCTGATGCGCTCGACGAAGTATCAGCCAATGTATATATACCATCGGAATGATTTACGCCTTCTACGGCCGGTTGAGCGTCGTTTCGACCGATGTGAAAAAATTCAAGGCCGCCAAGATTCCGCTTACGTTCTTTGCCTACGGTACACGTGACCCATTCTATCGCCAGTTCCAAGCGTGTGCCGATGCCGTGCCAGAGGCGGGGGGTGAAGTAGAACAACACGAATACGAAGGTCTTCCGCACGGCTTCGGATACACTCATGAAGCGTGGATGATTAGTTTCGACAGTTGGATGACTAAAATGATGGCTAATAATTAAAAATGAAAGAAGATATGAAAGCGAGACTTATGACTTTGTTCGCTACCCTTTTATTTCTATTTTTGCATTCAAGGAGTTAAATGGATATGACATGGAATATCAGAAAGATATAATCGTTGCAGACAGGCTCGGTAGTATGGGTACAGATTCCGAAGAAGAGTATCTGGCTCATTTACTTTGTTTGGGTGGAACGTGCCGTTATCGTTTCAACGAACAGGATTTTGAATTGCACGCCGGAGACTTGTCTATCATCCGTAAAAGAAAAATGATAGAGAAGATACGACCATCGGATGATTTTCAATGTAAAATAATCTATGCGAAGCCCGGTTTCATAGAGTTGTGTACGCCGCAAAGCAACTATGGCATGAAAGGAACTTTGGCTCTTTTTCTCAATCCTGTCATACATCTTACTCCTGAACAGCAGATTGTTTGTTGCCGTGACTTTGAGCTATTGGAAATGAGAATCCAAGATACGAAACATCGTTTCTATCGGGAGATGCTGATTAATGCCATGCAAACAGCCATTCTTGACTTTTATGATTTCCATGCACGTATTTATGGTGAGAGTGACATCTCAACTCAGAACGCCTCTATCATGAACCGCTTTCTGAAAATGTTGGAAGAGGGTGCATATCGGGAACACAGGGAAGTAACCTATTATGCCGATTGTCTGTGTGTCACCCCGAAATATTTGTCGGAGGTTTCTAAAAAAGTAAGCGGGTATGCCGCCAATTACTGGATTAACCGTTATACGATACTCGACATTACCCGCTTGCTCCGCAATAAATCATTGACGTTCGTCCAAATTTCCGATATGTTCGGTTTCTCGTCACCTGCCTATTTCAGCCGCTATGTGCAGCAAAACTTGGGTGTTAAACCATCGGATTACAGAGAATAGCTGTTTTTCAATTCTTGCATAATCGGTAAAAATCGCAATTTTTACCGATTTTTTTGTATTGCCGATTTTCTGCACCTCTTCTACTTTTGCATAAGTAACAATTAAAAAAATCAGAGCGATATGAAATCATTCGTCA
>DBFJSK010000548.1:0-5567 GCA_048403675.1 Tannerellaceae bacterium
GAATATACCGTCATGGATACAGTCTTGATGGGCCATTCCATTTTATGGGACGTGATGAGCGAAAAGAACGCTTTATATGCGAAACCCGATTTCAGCGACGCCGACGGCATCCGCGTATCGGAGCTGGAGGAAAAATTCGCCGAAATGGAAGGGTGGAATGCCGAGAGCGATGCCGCCAGCTTGCTCAGCGGCCTGGGCATCAGTGAAGAGATTCACTACAGCTTGATGAAGGATTTGAGCGGTAAACAAAAGGTACGTGTGTTGCTGGCGCGCGCCCTGTTCGGCCAGCCGGATAATCTGCTGCTTGACGAGCCGACCAACGACCTCGATTTGGAAACGGTTTCGTGGCTGGAAAATTACTTGTCCAATTTCGAACATACGGTATTGGTGGTAAGTCACGACCGTCACTTCCTGGATTCGGTCTGCACCCATACGGTCGATATAGATTTCGGTAAGCTCCAACTGTTTGCCGGCAACTATAGTTTCTGGTACGAATCCAGCCAGTTGGCCCTTCGCCAGCAGCAGAACCAGAACAAGAAGGCGGAAGAAAAGAAAAAGGAATTGGAAGAATTTATCCGTCGGTTCAGCGCCAACGTAGCGAAGTCGAAACAGACAACGAGCCGTAAGAAGATGTTGGAAAAACTGAATATCGAAGAAATCAAACCTTCTTCCCGGCGTTATCCGGGCATTATCTTCACCCCTAACCGGGAACCGGGCAACCAGATTTTGGAAATAAAGGGCCTTACGAAGTCGATCGAGGGGAAAATCTTGTTTAAGGATTTGAACCTGAACGTGGAAAAAGAGGATAAAATCGTTTTTATCAGCCGCGATCCGCGCGCGATGACGGCTCTTTTCCAAATTATCAACGGCGAAGAAAAGCCGGATGCCGGCACTTACCAATGGGGGCAAACCATCACGACGACTTATTTGCCGCTGGATAACTCGGCTTTCTTCAATTCGGATTACAATCTGATCGATTGGCTGAGCCAGTTCTCGCCCGATACGAATGAAGTTTTCCTGAAAGGCTTCCTGGGCCGGATGTTGTTTTCGGGCGAAGAGTTGCTGAAAAAGGTCAACGTGCTGTCGGGAGGCGAAAAGATGCGGTGTATGATTTCGCGGATGATGTTGACGGATGCGAATGTATTGATTCTGGATACGCCTACCAACCATCTCGATTTGGAATCGATTCAGGCTTTCAACAATACGTTGCAGACGTTCAGGGGGAATATCTTGTTCTCCAGCCACGACCACGAATTTATCCAGACGGTGGCCAACCGGATTATCGAACTGACGCCGAACGGCATTATCGATAAGATGATGGATTATGATGATTATATCACCGATCCGATGGTAGCCGAATTGCGCGACAAACTTTATAAATAAAGGGCCTTCGCGGCCGGACGGAAAGGGTGTTTGCCGGGAAAGCGTTTGCGTGCGTATCCCTATCCGCATCTCTCTGTGTCCGGACGCGCAAACCGCTTTGCCGCCGTTTCTGATTTTAAAAGGAGTGGCGGCGCAGGAAAGGACAAAATTGCAAAATAGAAGTAGCCGGGAAGATGGGGAAGAAAGGCCGCTTTCCCGGTCGCTGTTTTTAGCTGTTTTTAGTTTTTTTCAGCCGGAAAAATAGCGACCGAAAACGAACGGCTTTAAAGAAAGAAGAGGATGAAAAAGAGAATAGTGTGCTTGCTCGGAATATTTACGGCTTGGCTGCCGGTTTTTGCCTTGCAAAAGCCTTTGTTTATGCTGTACCATAGGGAGTTAGCGAGCGGTTGCTCGCTAACGGATTACCTTAAGGTAATCGCGCATGGCTTAAAGTTGGATTGCACCCTGGCGGGTTACCTGACGGTCGTTCCTCTGCTTTGCGTGTTGGTATCCGTATGGTTTGCGGGGCCATGGCTCCGTAAGTTTTTGAAAGGATACTTTCTGACTACCGCCCTCCTGGTTGCCGCCATTTTTGCTGTCGATGAGGGGTTGTACGGCTTCTGGCGTTTCCGGCTCGACGCCACGCTCTTTTTCTATCTTCAATCGCCCAAGGATGCGATGGCGAGCGTACCGCCCGGCATGTTCGGGATTCAATTGCTTACCTTTATGGTTTACGCGGCGGGTATTTACTGGTTTTTCAACCGGCTGATCGTGCCGCTGGCTCCCACCGCCCCGGTCGTTCCGGCTGGCAAGCGTATCGGGGGCAGCTTGCTGATTGTTTTACTGGCCGGGCTGCTGTTTATTCCTATCCGCGGGGGGGTGACTACGTCGACGGCCAATGTGGGCATGGTGTATTTCAGTGGGAACCAATTTCTGAATCATGCGGCGATCAATCCTTGTTTCAGCCTGGTGGCGTCGCTGTCCAAGCAACAGGATTTCGCTTCCCAATTTAATTTCTTTTCCGAGGATAAACGTGGGGAGCTGTTCGCATCTTTGGTTGGCCCTGAGGCAGGAAAAGGGAGCGAAAAAATCGCTCTGTTGAATACCGACCGGCCTAATATCCTGCTTATTCTGCTGGAGAGTTTTTCGGCCAACGCTGTCGAAGCGGTGGGGGGCGATCCGGATATTACGCCTAATCTGAACCGGTTGAGCCGGGAAGGTATCTTGTTTTCCAACCTGTATGCCAATTCTTTTCGTACCGACCGGGGAATCGTGTCCGTGCTCAACGGGTATCTGGCGCAGCCCACTACCTCTATTATGAAGTATCCGGCCAAGAGCCAGACTTTGCCTTCGCTGGCCAAAAGCTTACGTGAAGAGGGGTACGTGGCGGATATGTTGTACGGAGGGGATATTAATTTCACCAATATGCAGAGCTACTTTTTCAGTTCGGGTTATAGCCGGATTACGGCCGACCGGGATTTCCCGCTTGCCAGCCGCCTGAGTAAATGGGGAGCGAACGACGACATTACGTTTGCGTACCTGGCGAAGCAGATCCGGCAAAGGGAAGCGTCGGCGCAGCCCTGGCTCAGCACTTTTTTGACGCTCAGCAGCCACGAACCGTTTGAGGTGCCTTATCACCGGCTGGCCGATCCGTATCTGAATTCGGTGGCTTTTACCGATAGTTGCCTGGGGCATTTTATCGACGGGCTGAAACAGACGCCGGCATGGAAGAACTTGTTGGTGATTCTGGTTTCCGATCACGGATTTCATTACCCGGCCGATCTTTCCGATTACGAACCCCGGCGCTTCCATATACCGATGCTGTGGATCGGGGGAGCGGTGGCTGCGCCGCAGGTGATCGAGACGTATGCCAACCAGACGGATCTGGCGGCTACTTTGCTGGCTCAGTTGGGACTTCCGCATGAAGAGTTTGTGTTCAGCAAGGATATACTCGATCCGGCTTATCCTCATTATGCGTTTTATACTTTTCCGAACGGCTTCGGTTTTATCGATTCGACGGGAATTTCGGTGTACGACAATGAAAGTAACCGGCCGCTCTGGGTACAGCCGGAGGATGGGAGCGAGGAACGGTTGGAGAAGGGAAAGGCTTTATTACAGACATTGTATGACGATTTAGGGGGACGGTAAAAGGGGGTTGCTCTTCCTTTTTTTCTTGCAAAATAGGGGTAGGAATGAGGTAAAAAACTACATTAAGTGTTTCCTTTTGAAGAGAAGGAAAAATGAAATTGTAACAGATTTATTATCAGTGCATTGCTGAATCTGAAAATTGGATGCGGATAAAAAAACGATTGGATCGGCATCCGGTGAAAATTTCATAAGCATGAAATTGAAATTGCATAGGCATCCGATTGGAAATGGACTGGCATGAAACGAGCCTTCTCGAAAATCGTTTGAAAATTTGACAATAAGTGCCCGCTTTGGCGTCTGGGAGTAACGAGGCCTTCGGAAGGGAGATATTCTGAAAAGGGAAAGGCTTCGTTTCAGAAAAGGGATTTTTCTGTTTTGAATTTCAATCGCTCCTGCTTATTATCTTTTGTATGCAAGGGGGAAAGTCTTCTGTATTGCCTTGCGAGAAACCTTTTATTTTAGATTTTCAGTGCAATTTCTTGAATATCATTGATAAGCTTGCATGTATGATAACCATCTGCCACCGCATGGCTGACAAAAACAGATAGGGGAAGCATGATTTTGCCGTTATCCTTAAAGTATTTCCCGAATTTGATTAAAGGAAACAAAAACGAATTTTCGGTATAGGTATCTTGCGCAAAGCTTGTAAAGCTCAACCAAGGCAAACAAGATATAGAACAGAAGTTTTCAGGCTGGTTGGGGCGAGCTTTTATAACTCCCGTTATGTGTCCATATCGTTGCATATCTTCTATAATTGTTGTATAGAACACTTCAAAATCATCGTCATATTCGCTCCATATGTCGGTAAAAGTTTTATTCTCATCATGAAAAAGGGTATAACAGGGAACTACTTTATTCCAATATCCCAATTCTCCCTTTTCGTTAAAACTCATTCGAAACTCTTTATTCTGGTTTACGGCCTTTATTATGGCATACAGCATGATGGGAAAAAACCTTTCATTACATGCCTTTTGTTTCTTAATAAGGTGTGTAATGTCTATATGGGCGCTTAAAGTATATTTGCATTTGATTTGGGAATAATAATAATCAAAGTAGGCCGCTCTTTCCCACGTCTTCTTATCTATGAGATGAAAAAAGGAATCCATCGTTGATATTTTATAGTTTTCGTATTGAATGTATACCTTTCCGAATACATTTTGTTCTGTTTGCAAATATACGAAAAGTATCCTCGTTTTCTGTTTACATGAACTCTTCGGCATGACGGTTTACCTCCCTACGTGTTTTTTCCGTTGCGGCCGCACCCGCTGTTTGGGCTAAATCCGTTTTAAATTGGAAGGAAAGCCTGTTTGTTTTTTATTTTGCAAAGGCTTTTTCCCTACATTTGTATGCCGGGGGCGGAAGCGTTTGCACTTAAAAACAGCTCTTGAACCCCGGCAAGTTGCCTTAAAAAACGAGGATGAAAAATCATATGAACTCAAATAGAATGGATAAGAAAATTGTAACCTTTGGAGAAATCATGTTGCGTCTGGCTACTCCGGCCTATCTTCGGTTCCACCAAGCTACCGAATATTCGGCTACTTTCGGCGGGGGAGAAGCGAATGTCGCCGTATCGTTGGCGAATTACGGTCTGGATACTGAATTTGTAACCCGGCTGCCGAAAAACGACCTTGCGCGTGCGGCGGAAATGGAATTACGTAAATATAAGGTAGGAACAAATCACATAGTGTACGGTGGTGATCGGCTGGGCATTTATTTCCTGGAAACAGGGGCGGTTGCCCGGGCCAGCAAAGTGGTGTACGACCGGGCGCATTCGGCGCTGGCGGAAATACAACCGGGAATGGTCGATTGGGAAAAAGTGTTCGAAGGGGCCGGCTGGTTTCATTGGACAGGGATTACGCCTGCGGTATCGCGGGGGGCTGCGCAGGTGTGCCGAGAGGCGATCGAAGTGGCTAATCGGTTGGGGATAACCGTTTCCTGCGATTTGAATTATCGGAAAAATTTGTGGAAATACGGAAAGACGGCTTCCGAAGTGATGCCCGACCTGGTAGCTGGGTGCGACCTGATTCTGGGAAATGAGGAGGATTGTGAAAAGGTAT
>DBFJSK010000549.1:0-7437 GCA_048403675.1 Tannerellaceae bacterium
GGAAGATTTTGAACCGTCCTTTCAACCGGGGATCGCCTAAATAATAACAGGAATGCAGCCCTTCGAATAAAATGGGATAATTGTCTTTTACTAAATGGGCAATCAAACGCGGGTCTTTGCGGCCGTATACATTGTAAGGCAAAAAGCTTAAGTTAGGCAAAAGACCCGTTCGACGAGGGTAGTAGTATATTTTCTCGCAAAAAGCTTCCAACTCCGGAGCTTGCGGCCGTTCGTATTCGAAACAGTGCAAGATAATTTTGATACCGGCTGTATGGAGCGCTTTCAGTTTATAAAATACATCGATCACGCCCCCGTAATTCGCAGGCCAGGGGATATTGAACGAAATAATATGCAGATGTCTATCCATTTTCTTTTCTTCGCTTGCGGGTTTCCTTTCCGACCGGCTGTTACCGACCGGCTGTTTTTAGTACTTGTTCATTTCTTCCTTTCGGGGTCAGATTTAGCAGCGGCGCCTTCCCCCCGGGCAGCAACCAACCGGTCGAAAATCGCGGCAAACCGGCCCGCTTGTTCCCGGCGGGAATAGGTTTTCAGCACTTCTGGCCGGACAGCCGACGAGGTATAACCTTGCTGTTTCCACTGCCGGTAATAAGTCTCCAAAAATTCGCATACCTCTTTGCGGTTGCGGGCGGCCACGCCGGCATTCGATTCCCGGATCGCAGCTTCCAGACAATCTTCGTCGCTCCGGACGCAAAGTATGGGTTTCCCTACCGCCACCGATTCGAAAAATTTGGTAGTCATCACCCCTTTAGGCCCCGCCGCTCCCGACTTATTTGTCAGAAGCAACAAAACCGAACTGGCGTTGAGGATGCGCGGAATAGCTTGGGCGGGTACGTAGCCCTTGTATTCCATAAAGGCGCCTACGCCGGCTTTCTCCGCTTCCGTCTGGATAAGCCGGCGGGAAACTTCGTCCACATACCAGCATACCCGGCAATCCGCTGGCGACAAAAAATGCTTCTTTTCCAATTCTGCCAGCGCCTCGAATAAAAGTCCGGGATCGCGCATGGCGGTGCTGAGTAGGCGTCCTGTATACGTAAGGGTAAACCGTTCGGTGGGAAGCGCTTCCGGATAAAACAAGTCCGGATCGAAGCCGTTGTAAATTAATTCGATATTCGGGTTGTATACTTTTAAAGTTTCCACATGCCAGGCGGAAACGGTGGTGACGAAATCTGCTGCGCGCAGCGCTCGGTTGCGGCTACGCAAATTTTTCCACCGAAAAAGGGAAGCCAGCAGTTTATCTATGCCCAGAAAAGAGGGGAGAGGGTGGCTGATAAATTCATGGCCCGTATATTGTTCGATAATATCCCTCATATCCGTCACCAGCGGAAGGCCGTATCGGCGAGCCAACCAGCGAGCAGCGGGTAACGGGAACGTACGATACGTACTGCATAACACGGCGTTGAACGATCCGGTACGTATTTTTTTCTCCGCCTCCTGGTACATGCGCCGGTTT
Organism: Tannerellaceae bacterium; assembly: GCA_048403675.1. Classification (GTDB taxonomy): domain Bacteria; phylum Bacteroidota; class Bacteroidia; order Bacteroidales; family Tannerellaceae; genus Parabacteroides. The sequence continues at coordinate 1,472 of DBFJSK010000549.1, forward strand.
TTATAGCCGGCAACCATGTCGAGCAGGAAAACAAGCCCCCATTGAAACTTTTTCCTCCATCCGCCTGGGGCGGTATAAAAAGAGAGGTACGTCACCGGACAAACCTGAGCGAGAAAACGGAACGTCTGCTCCGGCACCTGCTCCGTTACGACTTCGGGCTGCCAACCGAAAGCCTGTATATATTTGCATAAATAGCCCATCCGCGGTCCAAACGCCGGAGGAAAAAGGTCGGCCAGAATCAATACTTTCTTTAAAGGCTCCGGATGCGGCGGTACAGGCAGACCGGGTTTCCTATCATGGGTATTTTCCGACTTTTCCCTCATTTATTTTCCATTTTTTCCGCCAACTCCAGCAAGGCTTCCACAATTTTTTTTGCAGCATCCCCTTTACCATACTCGGCAATCTCTTTCCGCTCCGGTTGGCGGTTCAAGCAAGTCAGGATCGTTTCTTTTCGCGCCCCCGCCAATTGGTTCCAGCCGGCCGCTACCGTTTCTACCCATTCCGTTTCATCCCGTAAAGTAATACAGGGCGTCCGGTGGAAATAAGCTTCTTTTTGCACCCCACCGGAATCGGTCAGGATAGTTGCGGCATTCTTTTCGAGCCACACCATATCCAGGAAAGAGAGCGGCTGAATCAAGCGAATAGCCGGATTTGCTTCCAAAGAAGAAAACAAACCATATCGTTCCAGGTAATTCCGCGTACGCGGATGCAATGGCATGATCACCGGACAATCCGCGGAGGCCATTTCACCGATCGCTTCGAAAATACCGCGCAACCGTTCTTCCTTGTCCGTGTTTTCCGCCCGATGCACCGTGCAAAGCCGATACTTACCGCTTTGTATACCGAGCATATCCAAAATTTCCGACGACTTTCCGGCCAGTTTCCCAAACAACAAAGCGGCATCATACATCACGTCGCCTACCTGGCAAACGCCATCCCGGATGCCCTCTGCTTCCAAATGTTTCACGGCCGTATCCGTCGGGCAACATAACAGGGAAGCCATATGATCCGTCAGAATCCGGTTAATCTCCTCCGGCATCGCTTTATTAAAACTCCGTAGTCCCGCCTCCACATGCACCACCGGGATATGCAATTTAGCCGCCGCCAATGATCCGGCCAGTGTAGAGTTGGTATCCCCATATACCAGTACGAAATCAGGCTGTTCGGCCACGACTATTTTTTCGATCCCCGCCAGCATGCGCCCGGTGGTTTCCCCGTGCGGGCCGCTGCCGCAATGCAATTGCCAGGTCGGTTCGGGTATGCCCATCTCGGTAAAAAAAACAGCGCTCATATTCTCGTCGTAATGCTGTCCGGTATGCAAGAGATATTCCTCGATCAGCCGCCCGTTTGCCCGGTTGTGCGCCTGGATGGCATGGCTTACCATGGCCGCTTTGACAAATTGAGGGCGAGCCCCCACGATTGTAATCAGTTTCATTTTTTAGTCAGTTCGTTCAATAAAAAGGTATATAATTTGCGCTGGTAAGAAACCGCCCCCGAGCTAAACGAGGTATTATGCCAAAGCAATACCGCTTCGCCTCCGACCCGGCTGACCTGTTCCACTAAATTACCGCTATACGTTTGCGCCTCATCGTACGCCAAACCCATGTATTTTTTTTCTTCCAACGTGCTGTCCATTATCAACAGCGGATGCAGTTTCAAAGCCGATAAACGCCGGGTCACCGGATTGATCCACCGCACCGGATACGACGTGCCCAGGCGGAAACCCGCCGCATCGGCATACCCCATCGTATAATCGTCGGTCAACCCGGCCGATTCCAGAAAATCGGTATCCTCCGGTTCGCAGCAACGCAGAAAATGGTGACGGTTTCCTTTTACCCTTTCCCCCAGATTCTTTTCGAGCCACTCCCTTTCTTTGGCGATCAACTGTGGTTTTTGCCCGGCTTCATAACTGGCATGCAAACCGATCTCGGCTCCATGCCGTAAGGCATCGCGCATCAAGCGCTGCATATCGGCCGATGCCAAGTCATAAAAAGGCTTATCTTCCCTGAAGCGGCCGCCGCCCCGGAAAAACAAAACGGTTTTGCATCGCGCCTTCCCCACCACATCTTCCAAAATACTATTCTGCCGGAAAATCCAAGGAAAGGTATAATAAGGATCGCGCTCCGGCGAACCGAACTTGCCGACCCATGTCGCCGCCACACCCCGCCCCGCCGCCAGCGAACGCGCCACTCCTTTCCAGGAGCGATACAGGAACGGCGCATCCACATCGTGCGTCAGATAAATCCGCCGGATTCCGTTTTCCACGTCCGGCACCCTCAGGCGAGTCTGGCGCAACCAGCGGCGCAATAACCGCCGGTATTCATCCACCACCGGCCGGTGCAGGAAACCGGCCCGATAAGGCAACGACTCCTTTCCGGGAAACCGGCCGTGTGCATCCCGCGTCGTACGCCGCACGATTTCTTCATACCGTGTCACCAGAAAATACGTACTGGCGATCAGATCGGCATACACCACCCACGTATCGCCTACCCATTCTTCTTTGGGCGAACCGAATAAAAGCGGAATTCCTTCGATCTGCCGAAGCGGTAAGTCGGGCACCGATCCGGTCGTGCCGTACCGGCGTTCGTCGAAAAAGCCCGATGGCACGATCACCAGATTATAGCGGTGAAAGGCACTGCGGTCGGAGGTATACCCGACAGCCGAAACAATTTCCTCCGGTATATCTTCTCCCAGTAAAAAACGGATGAGGTAGTGTAAAATTCGCTTCATACGTATTTCATAAGTTTATACCCGACTCGCCTGACCAGGCCGAGCCGGCCTTTGGTAATCGTAAAATAAGGCATCTGAGTAGCCCCGAATTCCCGGAAAAAGCGTTCCACGCCCGGCACCATTGATCCTTCGAAATCGAACCGTTCGCACCGACCGGCCGCAAACCGGATAGCCTCCCATAAAAGCAGGCTATGGGCCCCCGACTGGCGAAGCGAAGGATCGCCCCCGCCCGCCAGATAATAAGCCGAACTTTCCTGCCACACCAGGAAGATGGCGGCATGGAGCCGGCCTTCGGCGTCATAGGCTCCCCATAAATCGCCTTGTCGGCGTTTCCGGCTGGTATCGATCAGGGCGAGAAGCACCCCTCTATTGCCCGGAACCCGGCGGCCTTGCCGCTTAAAGGTAAGGGCTTGCACGCGCAGAAAGTCTTCCGCGGGTATGCCTTTGCGCAGGCAAACCGCTTCTTTATCCCGCGCTTTGGTGATATTGCGCCGGATTTGCGGACTCATCGCCGACCATAGCTCTGTTTCATCGCGATTCAGTGGGTCGATTATATACGTATACCGGGTAGTTTGCCCGTAACCGGCCCAATAGAACGGCAGCCAGTCGGTAATCCGGTAATGAAAATTTTGCAGGAAATAAGGGTATGCCTTCAAGGCTTCGGTAAACCGCGCGGCCAAAGCTTGCCGGCGTCCCAGTAGCGTGGCGTATTTGGCATCAGTCGGTTCGGGAGCGAACCAAGGGCCCATCGTCTGGGTATAATCGGGCATGGAAACCACGCCCCGGTGGGGAATATAAAGCGGCATGGCCGCCAGGATCTCGCCTTTTTCCTCGATCAGCACGACGTCCCATTTCGTTTCTCCGCACACAATATCGAGCCACCAGTCGCGCGAAAAAACGGGAATGCTTTTTTCACGGCTGCAAAGCAAGCGGTATTTGTCTTTATCGGTCATCATGCGTTTGCGGTATGCAAGTGTAGGAATAAAAACGGAATAAATAAAAAATGAGGCAAAGAAAAATTCCTTGCCTCAGTCTATATCGGGCCGAGGCCCGTTGGAAAAGATTACCCTTTGAGGGCTTCGAAAATCAGGCCGGTCAGTTCTTCGGCCAGTTCCGGATTATCTTTCACACATTGTTTAGCCGCGTCGCGTCCTTGTCCGAGCTTAGTGCCGTTGTAGCTATACCACGAACCGCTCTTCTTGACAATATTCAGTTCCGTGCCCAGGTCGATAATTTCGCCCGACTGGGAAATACCTTCGCCGAACATAATATCGAATTCCGCTTTCCGGAAAGGGGGAGCAACTTTGTTCTTCACCACCTTCACACGCACCTGGTTCCCTTTGATCTCGTCGCCGTCTTTCAACTTACCGATGCTGCGGATGTCCAGACGTACGGAGGCATAGAACTTCAGCGCGTTACCGCCGGTGGTCGTTTCGGGATTACCGAACATCACGCCGATCTTATCCCGGAGCTGGTTAATAAAGATACAGGTCGTATTGGTCTTGCTGATTGCACCGGTCAGTTTCCGGAGCGCCTGCGACATCAACCGGGCTTGCAGCCCCATCTTGCTATCGCCCATTTCACCCTCCAATTCGGCTTTCGGCGTCAGCGCCGCCACGGAGTCGATCACGATAATGTCTACCGCCGACGAACGGATCAGTTGTTCGGCGATTTCCAGCGCTTGCTCGCCGTTGTCGGGTTGCGAGATCAGCAGATTTTCCACATCCACGCCCAATTTCTCGGCATAGAACCGGTCGAAAGCATGTTCCGCATCGATAAAAGCAGCGATACCGCCGGCTTTCTGCGCTTCCGCGATAGCATGGATAGCCAACGTGGTTTTACCGGAAGATTCCGGGCCGTAGATTTCGATAACGCGGCCTTTCGGGAATCCACCCACGCCCAGCGCGGCATTCAACCCGATCGAACCGGTCGGAACCACTTCGATATTTTCTATATTTTCTTCGCCCAGCTTCATGATCGAACCTTTTCCGAAATTCTTCTCGATCTTTTCCATTGCCGAACGAAGCGCCTTCAGCTTATCGGAAGGATCGGTCAACCGCTGGATAGCGTCTTTTCCCTTCCCTTTACCCGCTTTTTCGCGAGGGGCCTTCTCTTCTTTTTCCGCACGTTCCTCTTTTTCCTCACGCTCGTCTTGCGGCTCGCGTGCGTCCAATTCGTCGCGCTCTTCTCTCTCTTCGTCGAATAAATTCTCTTCTTTTGCCATTCTTAACAGATTACAGATGGAGTATTTGGTTGGCATGGTCTTTCGTCTTCACCTCTTTCGGGCCGATGATGCGGGTGACCACACCCTCTTCATCCAGAATAAAGGTGGTACGGAGAGTCCCCATGTATGAACGTCCGTACAATTTTTTTTCCGCCCACACCCCGAACGCCTGTTGCAGCGTCGTATCGGTGTCGGCAATCAAAGGAAACGGCAACGTATGCTTCGCCCGGAAGCCCTGATGCGATTTGGCGCTGTCCTTGCTGACGCCAATCACTTCATAGCCCGCCTCTCGCAGCTCCTCGTATCCGTCCCTCAGGCTGCAAGCTTCCGCCGTACAGCCGCTCGTGTTATCTTTCGGGTAAAAATACAAAGCCAGTTTCTTTCCGCGGAAATCACTCAGCCTCACTTCTTTCCCGTCCTGGTCGTACCCCAATAAATCCGGGGCTTTATCGCCTATTCCTATCGCCATGGTTTTCGTCTGTTTAAAAACTTATACTTCCAGATCGATATTGAATTGCTCGTGCCAAGGCAATCCCTGCTCGTTGAGTTCCTTCATGAAAGGATCGGGATCGAACTCTTCCACATTCCATACGCCCGGCTTCTTCCAGATGCCTTGCAGGAACAACTTGGCGCCGATCATGGCCGGTACCCCGGTGGTATAACTTACGCCCTGTGCACCCGTTTCCGCATACGCAGCCTGATGGCTGCAATTATTGTACACGTAATATGTTTGTTCCTTCCCGTCTTTCAGTCCGCGGATACGGCAACCGATCGACGTCTGACCGGTATAATTCTCGCCCAAATCGCCGGGATTGGGCAAAACGGCTTTCAGGAACTGGATCGGCACGATCTCCACCCCGTTGTACAGGATGGGTTTGATGCTGGCCATTCCGATGTTCTGGATCACGCGAAGATGCGTCAGGTATTCCTGGCCGAAAGTCATCCAGAAACGCGCCCGTTTCAGTGTCGGGAAATTCCGGGTAAGACTTTCCAGTTCTTCGTGATACATCAG
>DBFJSK010000550.1:0-13140 GCA_048403675.1 Tannerellaceae bacterium
TAACCGGACTGCGCTACACCCCGTTATGCAGATACGAAGATGCGAAAATGAAACTAAAAAATCCTTATCTTCGATTGCGGTGCAAAGGTAGGGTTTTATTTTGAACTGGCAAATGTTTCACGTCCTTTTTGCATATTTACCGGCGCTAAGAAAAAGATCGGACAGTCTGTTCACAGACAAATCCCCCCCCGAAACAAAAAAACAGAACAAAAACGTACAACCGGCCGGTAAAGCCCCCACCGACCGGCTCTATCTAGCAATTTCCCGATTCGTAAAAAAATCATAACTTATAAATCCGCGCCGCATATCCTCCTCCCGGAGCCATCCGAATCTGCAAATGGCGGTCGGCAGGCACAGCGATCGTTTCCCTTTTATAGTCCTCGGCTGCACGGTCGGCATTCACACCGTCGCGAAATAGCTCCAGACGATAATCCCCATCCCCCAAAAAAGAAAGATCCAATGTCAACGTACGAGGCGTCCAATTTGTGAGCGCTCCCACAAACCACTCATTCCCCTTCCGGCGTGCGATCGCTACATATTCCGCCACCTCTCCCTCCAGCATACGCGTTTCTTCCCACACCGTCGGAACAGAAGCGATAAAACCCGTACATTCCTCCTCGCGCATATAATTAGAAGGACTATCGCACAACATATTAAACGGAGACTCGAAAATAATATAAGTAGCCAATTGCCGGCAACGCGTACCCTGGCTCATCGGCTGGGAATAAACCGGGCGATAATTTCCCCGCGCCGCATTCCGCATAGCCCCCTGTGTATAATCCATCGGACCCGCAACCATCCGGATAAAAGGAATCGTCACATCATACGTCACCATATCATACGTCTCGGGCGCCCACTTCATCTGCTCCAAACCGTTTACACCCTCATAATTCAATACATTCGGATAAGTACGCTGCAAACCGGTCGGTTTACATACCCCGTGAAAATCCACCAGCATCCGGTTGCGGGCACACACCTCAGCCGCTCGGTAAAGGAAGTTCACCATCTCCTGGTCGTCGCGATCCATAAAATCAATCTTGAAACCTTTTACGCCCATGTCAGCATAATGCTTTACCACCCGTTCCATATCCCGGTCGAAAGCCCAATAACCGGCCCATAAAATAATATCTACCTGTTTGGATTTCCCATAAGCAACCAATCCGGCCAAATCTATTTCCGGCACGACCTGCATCAAATCGGCCTGTAAATTCACCGCCCAGCCTTCATCCAGAATAACGTATTCGATGCCGTGAGCCGCAGCAAAATCGATGTAATATTTATACGTCTGATTATTGATGCCGGCCCGGAAATCCACCTGATACAAATTCCAATCGTTCCACCAATCCCAAGCCACCTTTCCCGGACGAATCCAAGAAATATCCGTCAGACGCGAAGGAGAAGCCAAACGATAGACCATATCACAATCGGCTAATTGCTTATCCCGGGAAGAAACCGCAAAAACACGCCAGGGAAACGCCCGGTTGCCAAGGGTACGGGCAATGTAAGACTCCCGCTCTTTCACCACCATCTGCAATTGATTATGCCCCCCCTGCACTTTCACCTTCGGATAAGGAGCATGCACCGCTTTCAATCCGGGTGACTCCGTACGGTTCGTAAGAAACATACCCGGATAATCCTCCAAATCCGCCTCCGTGATACATACCTTCCTCCCGTTTTCCAATTCCACCAAGAGAGGAAGAATAAGCAACCGTTTTTCGTCGAGCCGGGTTAAAGGCTGCACCACATACGGTTGTTCGAAAGAATTGGAAAATTGCTCTTCAAACGTAGGCTTCGTACTATTTACATAAGCAGCAAACGCCTTACGATCGGCAGAAAAACGATAATCCGCTTCCTCCGACGCCACGACGATATTCCCTTTTTTCCGGGTGACGAACCGGTAAGCCAGCCCCTCGTTGTACAAACGAAACACCAAGCTGAAATTGCCCCGGAAATTGATCGTCATTTCATTATACACATCCTTCACCTCCTTCTTTTTATAAAAAGGAGAAGGAATAATCCGGTCTACGGAACTTTTACTGATTTTCGAAACCTCCGCATCTCTACCTAACACGGTTCCATCAGCAAGCGTCATCGAAACGACGGAAGGCGCCAACACTTCTTCGCCGGCACACGTCAACGTAAACGTGATTTGCCGATCAACCGAAACTTCGGTGCGCAATTGCTGGTCGGGAGATTGCAGGGTATATACTCTATGCGCCAGCAAAGGCAGGCAGACGGCCCAAAAGCAAAAAGCAACTAAAATCTTTCTATTCATGGTATGCAACGGTTATTAAATTATGGGTGCAAATATATCAGAATCTCCGGAAGAACATCCTTCCCACCGGTTGTTATCCTTGATTATTTTGAAAAAAGCAACCTGCTTTTTGTGTTTCACACCTCAATCGATTGAAAGCCGCTTTTTTCCGGATAAACGAGTGTTAAAAAACACCTGATTCCCCTACCCGTTCCAACTCGCCCAACAACAACAACAAAGCCATATTGGCCGAACGCTGAATATTCTGCTCGCGTATCGCACCGAACCGGAAACATTTCGATACGACCCGATCCTTTATCGCCGCAGCCATCCAAACCGTACCGACCGGTTTGTCGGCCGTTCCCCCACCTGGGCCTGCAATGCCGGAAGTAGCCACGGCGCAATCGACCCCCAACACCTGCACAGCCCCGCGCGCCATCTGTTCCACCACCGGAGCACTCACCGCCCCATACTGTTCCAAATCGGCGGCCGAAACCCCCAGCACATCCCGTTTCACCTCGTTGCTATACGAAACGACAGCTCCCGAAAAATAATCGGAACTACCGGCCACCGACGTCAACATCGAAGCAATCCGGCCCCCCGTACAACTTTCGGCCGTCCCCATCCGCCAGCCCAACTGACGCAACCGCTCGCCGATAACGACTTCCACACCCTTGTCTTCATCAGCCAGAATATGTGCCCCCAATAAATCATGTAGCTCTTTCCCCAAGGCCTCCAAACTCTCCTCAGCCTCTTTTTCTTCCGACACATAAGCCGACAACCGGAGCCGGATAATCCCCGGTTGAGGCAAATAAGCCAGTTTGACAAAATCCGGCAAAGCCGATTCGAAATCCGCCAGGCGAATCGCTAACGCCGATTCGGTAAACCCGCTCACCCAACACGTATGATGGCGTATAAACAAATCCTGTTTGAAAAAGTCGCGCAAACGCGGCACGACCTCGTGCGTCATCAACCACTTCATTTCCGACGGCACGCCCGGCATCGATACCAACACCCGCCCCTCCCGCTCGAACCAGGTACAGGGCGCCGTACCCGCTTGGTTTTGGATAACGCGGCAAGCATCCGGCACCCAAGCCTGCGTACGCGTCAGCTCGTTCATCGGCCGGCCCGAACGGCAGTAAATAGCTTCTATATTCCGGTATACCTCTTCCGAATAATGCAGTCTGCAACCGAAAAAACGGCAAAGCGTCTTCTTCGTAATATCATCTTTGGTAGGCCCGATACCGCCGGTCACCAAAATGACCGGTACACGCTTCAATGCCGCCTCGAAAGCCGCCAACATATCCGCTTCCACATCGCCTACCGTTGTACGGCGCACGACGCGAAAACCCTCGTCACCCAGTTTTTCTCCCATCCAGGCGGAATTCGTATCAATCACCTGGCCGATCAGCAACTCGTCGCCGATCGTAATAATTTCGACTTCCATTTTTATCACATTAAAAAAGGGCCCGAAAGCCCCAGTTTTTTCAAGTACGGTCTTTACTAAATCACCACCCGCGAGAAAGGAGCCGCGTCCATCGGACAAAAATCCTTGTCCTGGTACTTATAATACCCCGTAATGGCTACCATCGCCGCATTATCCGTGGTAAAAGCGAATTTCGGAATATGCACTTTCCAGCCCAACCGCTCGGCATGCTCCAGAAAAGCATCGCGCAAACCGGAATTGGCCGAAACGCCTCCGGCCACGGCCACCTCCTTAATATGCAAATCCTTGGCCGCTTTCCGCAACTTCGACATCAGAATATCGATCACCGTAGCCTGTAAAGAAGCGCATAGATCCGCCTTGTTTTTCTCGATAAAGTCAGGATCTTCTTTCAGGTGATCGCGCAACGTATATAAAAAAGAGGTCTTCAATCCGCTGAAACTGTAATCGTATCCGGGAATATGCGGTTTGCTAAAAGTAAAGGCCGCCGGATTTCCCTGATTGGCCAACCGGTTCACGACCGGGCCGCCGGGATACCCCAGCCCCATCACTTTCGCACACTTATCGAAAGCCTCGCCGGCCGCATCGTCGATCGTTTGGCCGACCACCTCCATATCATTATAGGCATTTACCTTGATAATCTGCGAATTTCCACCCGAAACCAACAAACACAAAAAAGGAAAATCAGGTTGATGACAATCGTCGGGCGTCTCCTTAATAAAATGAGCCAACACGTGCGCCTGCAAATGGTTGATCTCGATCATCGGAATATCCAGGGACGCCGCCAACCCCTTGGCAAACGAAGTGCCGACCAAAAGCGAACCCATCAAACCGGGGCCCCGGGTAAAAGCAATCGCATCGAGTTCGGATTTATCGATCCCCGCCCGCTTGATGGCCTCGGCTACTACCGGAATAATATTTTGTTGATGCGCCCGCGAAGCCAATTCGGGTACGACCCCCCCGTACGCTTCGTGTACAGCCTGACTGGCAATCACGTTCGAGAGCATCACCCCGTCGCGGATCACGGAAGAAGAGGTATCGTCGCACGAGGACTCGATACCCAAGATTGTTATACTCATATCTTCGTCTTTTTTTCTGCAAATTAACGAAATCTCTCGCGATAATATTGTAGTTTTGCCCAAGAAATAGTAGAAAAGATATTAGAGGACTTAAATACATAATCATCTTCCTGTTCACCCTGTTTTGGATAGGTTACGCTTTCCCCGTCATCCTGTTGAGTATTCCTCACGTTCAACGCCAACTATCGGAGATCGCTACCGCGGAACTATCCGAACGCCTGGGTGTGCCCATACGCATAGGCCGGATCGATGCGCAGTGGTTCAACCGCCTCGTTTTAGAAGACGTTTACCTGGAAGACCAGGCCGGAAAAGTACTGCTCGAAGCCAACCACGTATCGGCCGGTTTCGAACTTCTTCCCCTCTTCAAAGGGAAATTCGTCTTCACCACCGCCCGGTTGTTCGGCTGCTCGGTACACCTAAGTAAAAAAACGCCCCGCGACCCACTCAACCTGCAGTTCGTACTCGACGCCTTCGCCAGCCACGATACGACGCCCAAGAACAAAAACATCGACCTTCGTTTCAACTCCGTTCTGATACGCAAAGGAAATTTCAGCTTCGACATCGAAAGCGAACCGCAAACACCCGGCAAATTCAATCCCAAACATGTCCGTATAGAAAACCTAAGTGCCAAAATCGCCCTTAAAGCCTTCAACAAGGACAGTTTGAATGCAAATATAAAAAAGATGAGTTTTACGGAAGCCTCCGGGTTTTCGCTGGAAAAACTTTCTTTAAACGTGGTAGGCAACCGCGACAGCGCCTCCCTGCGCAACTTCGAAGTAAAACTGCCGCAAACCACGCTCCGGATCGACCGGGCCCAAATCTATACCGACCAGGTCGAGAGCGTGGCCGACTTGCTCAACGACGCCCCGCTCAACCTCGACATCGCCCCCTCGCAAATCTGCCTCAAAGACCTGGCGCCCCTCGTGCCGGCTTTCCGCAACTTCAACGATACCATCGAACTTTCGGCCGAAGCCTCGGGCAGCATCAACCGCATCGACCTGAAACAGTTAATCCTGAAGTACAGCGACAAGATGCTTTTTGTGGGAAAAATGGAATTGAAAGGAATCACCCGGCCGGCAGAAACCTATCTTTTCGGACAAGTCAACAAACTGTATATTACCACCGACGGGCTAAGCGGCCTGGTCAACAATTTCAGCCGGCAGCCGGTACGTTTGCCCGATCCGGTCATCCAACTGGGCACCATCAATTTCACGGGCGAAATTTCCGGATTTTTCGACAACCTGGTCGCTTTCGGAAAATTATCCTCTTCCATTGGTTCCATCGAAACCGATTTGATTTTCGGAAAAAACAAAGAAAAAAACATAGCCGCCTACCTGCGCGGCCATGTCACCTCTTCCCAGCTTCGCATCCACGAACTCTTTCCCGAAAACAATCCGTACGGAAACGCCCGTTTCGATATTCAGCTCGATGCCCGGCGCCCGATAGGCGGCAGCTTTGCCGGAAACATTCAGGCCAAAGTGCAGGAACTGGACTTCAAAGGATATAAGTATGAAGATATCCACCTGTCGGGCAATTTCAAGAAAAACGGGTTCGACGGCAACCTATCGGTGAACGATCCGAACGGACGCCTCCAAGCCGAAGGATTATTCCAACACCAAGGGGAAAATTCCGTCTTTAATTTTACGGCCGACGTACGCCATTTCCGGCCGGACAGCCTGCATCTGACGCAAAAATACGAAGCCCCGGATATTTCTTTCCGATTGAATGCCGATTTCACCGGCAACAACATCGACAACCTGGAAGGAAGCATCCGCGTAGACAGCCTCTCTTTCCGAACAGCTCCCAGCCACTTTTTCCTCAACCATCTGAAAGTGGTCGCCTCCGGACATGCGGCCGACCGCCAGCTATCGATTGCTTCGGACATTCTACACGGCCAAGTGACCGGGGCCTATTCCTTTATTACCATCGTACCGAGTTTGATGAATTCGTTGAAAGGATACCTTCCGGCCCTTATCAATACGACCCAGAAAAAACAGGAAGTAGACGAAAACAATTTCTCCCTGCTGCTTACCATCGAAAATACCGAAGCCCTTTCCACGACGTTGAAACTTCCCTTCACGATGATCCAGCCCGGACGCATCAGCGGATTTTACAACAACCGGTTCAATAAATTCCGGTTTGAAGCCTGGATGCCCCAATTCTATTTGGGCAAATCCAAATTTCAATCGGGCCATCTCTCCATCGACAACCCCGTAGATCGCGTAAACGTACAACTACACGCCATCAACTACAACGACAAAGGCACCCGCAACTACCTCGACCTGAAAGCGGATGCCAAAGAAAACGTCGTCAACACCCTCGTGGGCTGGGCCAATAACAAAGAACATCTTTTTAAAGCCGATCTGTCGGCCTCGGCCCTTTTCGTAGAAGAAGAGAATGAAAAAGGCCCCTCCACCTTACGCACCGAAATCACCCTTCACCCCAGTCCGCTCGTGATTAACGACACGCTTTGGCAGATCCAACCCTCAACCATCCGGATGCACGACGGCAAAATCGCGATCGACAAATTCCGTGTGACGCATGAAAACCAATTTCTCCACCTCGACGGATTGGTTTCGTCAGACCCGTCGGATACGCTCCATATGGACTTGAACCAAATCGAATTGAAATATGTATTCGATATCCTCAATATCCCGGTGCTGCAATTTGCCGGCAAAGCGACGGGTAAATTCAATATTAACGACGTATTCGGCAGCCGGATGCTAAACACCGACCTGGAAGTGCAAAACTTCTCCTTCAACCAAGTTCCGCTCGGACGCCTGAGCCTGTTCAGCGAATGGGACGATGCCCAGAAAGGCATCCTGATGTTGGGCAGCATTTACAAAAACGACACGACCTGGACCGACGTTAGCGGATACGTATTTCCGGTAGGCCCTCACGCCGGCCTGTCGCTTCATTTCGATGCCAACGATTTGAATATCGCTTTCCTCCACCCCTTCCTCGACAAAGTGGTAAAAGGCATCCAAGGACGCGGTTTCGGACAAATTCATTTGCATGGCCCTTTCAAAGCGTTGAACGTAGAAGGGGATGCTTTCGTACAAGATGGGGGATTAGGCATCGAATTCCTCCATACATATTACACTTTCTCGGATTCGGTTCACCTGGATACCACTTCGGTGAAACTGCAAAACGCTACCTTGTCCGACAAATTCGGAAATACGGCAAAAGTAAGTCTGGACTTCCGCCACAAACATTTCCACGATTTCGACTTCCTGGTAAACGTAAAAGCCAACCGGATGTTGATGTACGATGCGCCCGAAAAGCAAAACCCGCTGATTTTCGGAACCGTATACGGCAGCGGAACCGCCCGTATCAAAGGCAACGGCAACCTGGTGGATTTCGACATCAATATGCGGAGCGAACCCAAAACATCCGTTTACCTGAATTTCATGAACAATAATAAAGCCGAAGAATACGACTTCATAACTTTCGTCGATAAGCGAAAATTAGCGGCGGCAGACTCGACATTGGAGCCTGATTCGGTACGCATCCCTGCTTTCGCTTCCGACGAAGGAGCGGAACTGAGGATGAATTTCCTGCTCGACATTACACCCGACGCCAATGTGGAACTCATCATAGACCCCACGGCAGGCGACCGGATTAAAGGCAATGCCAGCGGCAGCTTGCAAGTACAATACGGAACGAAAAGCGATCTGCGGATGTACGGAGGCGTAAACATCCTGAGCGGCAGCTACAACTTCAGTTTGCAACAGATCATCCATAAGGAATTCAAAATACGGGAAGGGAGTACCATCGATTTCCGAGGCGACCCGTTCAATGCCAATATGAACATCAACGCCATCTACAACCTGACCGCCAACCTGAGCGACCTCGACCAGGGATTGCTTACGGAAAGCCCCCGGGCCAACGTACCGGTAAACTGCGTGCTGAAATTAGACGGGATGTTGCGTAACCCAACCATTACGTTCGATTTGGAACTGCCCGGTTCCAACGAAGAATTGGAAAGACAGATAAGGAGTTTGGTCGATACGGAAGATATGATGACGCGGCAAATCGTATACCTTTTGGTACTGAATAAATTCTATACGCCGGATTATACCAACGGCTACCGGTCGAACGATTTCAATGCGGTGGCTTCGTCGGCTATTTCCTCGCAGTTATCCAGTATCCTGAACAGTTTTACCGACAAGGTACAGATCGGGACGAACATCCGCGCCGGACAAGACGGCTTTGCCGATAATACCGAAGTGGAAATGCTTCTTTCCAGCCAGTTATTGGACAACAGGCTGCTGATTAACGGGAACTTCGGCTATAAAAACAGCTATTTGACGGTTCAAAAGAACGTGTTCGTTGGCGAATTCGACCTGGAATACAAACTGACAAAAAGCGGAGAGATCCGTTTGAAAGCCTATAACCACTCGAACGATATGTATCAATATCTCAAACAATCGCTCACCACCCAGGGAGTAGGGATTATGTTCAAAAAGGACTTCACGCATCCTTCGGAAATTTTCCGCCGGCACCGGCGCAGACCCTTCTGGTTGCCTCTTTCCAAGGACAGCGTGCCGTTGCAAACCACCACTCCGGCGGTGGAAAAGAAAGCGGGGCAAACGGATAAATGACGCCTAAATAAGAAGAAAATTTCTTCTCTTCCGAAACGAAGCCCGGTGGCGTACCCTATTTCATTAGTGGATGGAAAGCTCCCCAACGGACTTTGTCGGCTGTTTACTTCACCCTTTTACTTTTTTACTACTCCATCGAACCGATCAAGTCGCGCACAGCCCGGTGATAAGCGGACAGACTAGTGCTTTTCACTACTTTTTTGCGCAACTTCTTATCGGCAGCAGGCAGCAAGTAATCCCATAACGTTTTCAACTTATCCAGCACTTGGCCTTCCCCCCCTTCCAAACGAGACGCATACCGGTCGGCCAACAATTGATGAAAAGACAGCAGGCGTTCCCGTTTTTCGCTACCTGCCATCTGTTTCCCCTGCCCGTATTCCCAGGCCAGCCACGGAGCCGCCAACAACCCCCTGCCCAGCATTAACCCCGCTACGGAGGGAAAAGAAGCGGCTACCCGGTGCATATCCTCCAAAGAAATCAAATCTCCGTTATAGAACACCGGATGCCGGCTAGCAGCCAGGAAACGGGCAAACCCCTCCTTATCCGTTTTTCCCTTGTATTGCTGAATTCCCAGGCGAGGATGTAAGGTAATTTGTCGGAGCGGCAACACATCCAGCCGAGGCAATAAGGCCAAAGCTTCGTCGGCTCTCTCCCACCCCAACCGCAATTTAACGGAAAAGGAAAGCGAAGGAAAAGAAGCCATCGCTTGGCATAAGGCTTCTACCTCGGCCGGATAAGGCAACAAACCGGCGCCGCGCCGCATCCGTACCTGCATCGGAAAAGGACATCCCATATTCAAATCCGCCTCCCGATAACCGGCTGCTTCCATCTGCCCGGCTATCGCCCGGAATTCTTCGGCCGTGGCGGCAATCAACTGAGGAATTACCCGGATTCCCCGATTATTTGCAGGATCTATATCTTTCAGATCCTTCGTGCGGAACCCTCCTTTTTCATACCGCACGAAAGGCGTATAGTAAGCCTCTATCCCCCCGAAAATACGGGCATGCGCTTCGCGATAGACGGCATCGGTATATCCCTGCAAAGGAGCGAATTGCACCGGAAGAGGCCGTTCGCGGCAAGAGGAACCGCCGGCGCACGAACGAAACGGAGCCGCCAACGAAGCGTCGCCTAAAGCGTCGAACGGTTTAGAAAGTCCGGAAGAAGCACTCGTTTTCATCCTCCGAAAACGTCCATAAAAAGAGAAGCCAGACGCGTTTTCGCCTCTTCGAAATCGACCGGCTCTCCCAGCTCCCGGGCCAAGGTAGTGACCCCTTTATCCGTAAAGCCGCAAGGATTAATTAAAGAAAAATAACCCAGATCGGTCAAAATATTCAAGGCAAACCCGTGCATGGTGACATACCGGCTGCTTTTGACGCCGATAGCGCAAATTTTCCGAGCGCGCCCCGGCGTGCCAGGCTCCAGCCAAACGCCGGTGGCGCCATGCAATCTTTCCCCTTTCAAGCCGTAGCCGTCCAAAAAACGGATGACGATTTCCTCCAGTAATTCAATATATTCCCGAAGTCCCATCGACCATTGTTCGAGATCAAAAACGGGATAACCGGTGATCTGACCAGGGCCGTGATAGGTAATATCTCCCCCCCTATTCGTGTGATAAAAAGCAATTCCCCGCTCTTTCAACAAGGCCTCCGACACCAGCAAGTTCGTCTCCTTGCCACTCTTTCCCAGGGTAAGCACGGGGGCATGTTCGCAGAAAAAAAGCGTACTTACGGGGTCAACAGCATCCTCAGAGCCAGAGGGCATAAGGCAGGGCGCTATTTCCTTTGCTTTGTCGGCCACGGATTTGGCGGCCAGTAAGGCCTGGAATACCGCCGTCTGCCGGCGGAGCGCTTCGGCATAATCGATCCGTCCCAAATCGCAGAAACGGAATTTTTTCAGTTCTTTTTTCATTTGCATTTATTTTCAGAAGCCTCAGACGTAAGAAAGGCTTCAAAATTAGAAAAATAAAACAGAACTTCATGCCGTGGAAACCTAAAAAGAAGAAGATGGCAAATCCCGCCTAAGTTTTATAACTTAGCGGCAAACAATGCCCGAGCCGGATTGTTGTATTATACATATCCGACCACAAGATCGGATTATTGTTCAAAAAATCAATGTAATATGAGACAACGAAACATCTTGATCCTTGCTCTGCTCAGCTTTTTAGGCTGTGCATCCGCCTGGTCTGTCAAGTATATAAACGCAATACACGAGTCTGCTATGAATACAAAAAATCTGCGCGAGATCTATCTAGCCGGCGGCTGTTTCTGGGGAACCGAACATTTTATGAAACAGATCCGCGGCGTAAAAGCTACCGAAGCGGGATACGCTAACGGCCAAGTTAAGAATCCGACTTACCGCCAGGTATGCGATGGTGATACCGGTTTTGCGGAAACCGTCAAAGTGACCTACGATCCGGAGGAAGTAACGCTTCCTCTTCTCCTCGATCTGTTTTTCCAGACGATCGATCCGACCAGCCTCAACCGGCAGGGAAACGACCGGGGCACGCAATACCGTTCGGGCGTATATTATACCGATAAGGCGGACGCTGCGATTATCGAAAAGGCCGTGCAAGCACTGGAAAAGAAGTATAGCCGTCCGATCGTCGTAGAAGTAAAACCTTTGGTCAACTTTTATCCGGCGGAAACGTATCATCAGGATTATCTGGATAAAAACGTGGGGGGATATTGCCATATCCGCCCGGAATTGTTTGAAATGGCCCGGAAGGCTAATCCGCCGCGTACGTCGTATCAAAAACCTGACGATGCCACGCTGCGTTCTAAGCTGACAGCCGAACAATATGCCGTGACGCAGAAAAACGCCACCGAACCTGCTTTCCGAAATCCGTATTGGAACGAGTTTCGGGAAGGCATTTATGTCGATGTCACTACGGGCGAACCGCTTTTCATTTCGACCGACAAATTCGAATCCGGTTGCGGATGGCCCAGTTTTTCGAAGCCGATCGATAAAAAATTGATAAAAGAAACGAAGGATACCTCGCATGGGATGAATCGCATAGAGGTACGAAGCCAAACGGGGGATGCGCATCTGGGACATGTATTTACCGACGGCCCGGCAGATAAAGGCGGTTTACGCTATTGTATCAACAGCGCTTCTTTACGGTTTATACCCAAAGCCGAAATGCAGGCGGCCGGTTACGGGGCTTATTTGCCGCTCTTGGACAAGTCTGGAAAATAACCTCCTTTTTCATGAACGGAGCCTCTGCGACAGGCTGTTTTTTCAGGGGTTATCCGCGGGATTCAGTCCTATCCTTTTAGTTTGTAATTCCTCGAAAAGCGAACTAAAAGGATTTTTGGGGCTGATTTCTTGTCTTACCAAGTAAAAAGAAAAGAAATCCTTCGATTTGTTTGGGAGGAATTTTTCCAAGTGCAAATGCAAGGGGTGGAAAGGACAACGAATCCGCCAGCTCATAACGCATCGGCAACGGCCAGACGGACTGACTATACAGGCCGTGGGGATTGCCTTTTCTGATTTAGAAAGCATTTCCCCTCAGCCTGCCATACTAAAAAACTGATAATCGGAAAGTTATCAAAATATTTCTTATTCTTCTCCCCTACTATGGCGGAGTGGCCGACGTCTAAAAGGCCAAACGGGAGCTGCCGTTATTCAAAATAAAAATATTACACGAAGTAACGAAGGAAAAGATGTAAAAAACACACCCCGTATACTCCTGACATACAACATATTACAAATTCACTCCCAAGTATTCTAAATTCCTTGCCAGTGAAATGGAAATTATAT
>DBFJSK010000551.1:0-5537 GCA_048403675.1 Tannerellaceae bacterium
GAAAATGGAAGGTAAATCCTTTTTTATCGGATAGCAGTTTCTTTGTATATGCTTTTCACGGCATGCCTCTAGCACTGGCTTTCAAATTCCTGTTTAAACTGACGCACCCCCATACCGACGGGTTAATGCTGACTTTATACTTCCTTAGTCCTACCCTCGTGATTCTTTCCGGATTATATCTTTATTACCTATTGAAAAAATATTTGCCGAAATTTACCGCTTTGATTACCGGAGGAAGATGATAGAAAAGAGAAAAGCGCCGCAAATTGATTTCTTTCCTACGCCTTAGGCTACTTGCTACTGTCGTCGCTAAAGCGCTTCCGCCGGGAACAATCCCCCCTGAGGCGGAATAAAGAAGGCGCCCCCGCATCGTTACCGAAAGGTAAACGCCTATTATAGCATGACTTCTTTATACAATTCCCCATTCCAGCCCCGATAGCAGGCACCCCCATAAAACGCCGTCAGCCAATCGGCATATTTACCGATGGCCCCCCGGGAAATTTCAGAAAGATTACCGGTGAGCAAACCGCTGCCCAATACACCCGGGGCGCACGGCTGAGCATCCTGCTCTATCACTTTCATCGTAAGGGCGTGACAAGAAAAGACTCCTTTTTTCCGGGGCTGGCAATGCGCCTGAATAGCCCTTTCCAATTTTTCTTTTTCCCTTAAAGTTTGGTATCCATACCACAAGAAGCATTTCATCCCCCGCCCGACGGCCTCTTCGAACACATCGAGGTAGGTCATTCCGCTTGCATTCGGTTCATCGATGGCATAGGGATCGATATGAATAAAGGTATCCGAGGGTAAATGTGGCAATAACTCGTGCATGCCGGCTATCGAATCCCGATGCTGCAAAGTGATTAACGACGCCAACTGCCGGCTTTCGGCAAAAGTCTGCACGCTATCCAGCGCATCGGAATCTAAATCGAAAAAGATATAACGGCTTTGCTCGCCACAAAGAGACAGGGCCAGTCCAGGCGAACCGATATATTGATTGGCCGCCACAGCCCTTTGTTCCAATTGAAAATACAAGCTGTCTTTGGCCGGGTGGCAAGCGCCTTTTTCCAGAAAATAATAAATACCGTACGCTTGTTCGGGCGTATGTTGAAGGGTATACGAAGCATACGCCGCATTGGTTTCTATATATACCGCAGGGCGCTGCGCCACCAAGATCTCGCACAGCGGGCCGTGTTTCCAGACTTCCGCCTGTTTGCCGTAATGAGAATAGGCCATCGTTCCTATAGTTTAAAAGTTAAACTTCATTTATACTTCAGCAGCTCTTTTACCAAGCCGTGTCTACTGCGCAACCTAGCTTGCGTTGTCTTCTTGTGCAGTCTTTGTAAGAGAAAGCCATAAGGCAAGCTCGAATTTTCTAAAAATAAGTAAAAAAAATCAGGGAACCCACTTTTTCCCGTTTTTTTCTCTATTTTGTTCTTGCAACGCCCCCCTTTCTAAAAATCAGAACTTGAGGAATATAGAAAAAAGCGACTGTACAAAGGCTTGCCCGGAAACTTCCCCATCGAGGCTAACCGACATTTTTTCGTATCCGAAATAAAGAAAATAATACAATAAGTACCCCTGCCGGAAAGCAAAAAACGGGCCATTTGTATCTGCTTGGTTATCAACGCATAACAAACAGCCCAAAACGCATCGCAGTGAAATTCGAATTGCATGCCTATGTAATTCGGATCGGATGCTTATATAATTTCGATTGCATAGGCATCCGATTCGAAACAGACCGGCAACTAGCCCTTAGAAAAAAATAAAAAATACAAAAAGGATAAGGCAAGCGATACAAAAAATCCGAGAGCTTTATACAAGCAGCCGTCGGCCGGCTGCGCCACCGATTCATTCAAACCGGATGGTACGTGCCGGAT
Organism: Tannerellaceae bacterium; assembly: GCA_048403675.1. Lineage (GTDB taxonomy): Bacteria > Bacteroidota > Bacteroidia > Bacteroidales > Tannerellaceae > Parabacteroides. The sequence continues at coordinate 1,878 of DBFJSK010000551.1, forward strand.
CGATCTTGGTAATCAAATAAGAGGGGCCTAGCATCATCAACATGGAAGCGGCCAGCGTACCGAGATTCAAGAAAAGAAGGGAAAGCAAATTCAAATCTACCGGCACCGCGTCGAGGTAATAGATGGAAGGATCGAGAGTAATCAGCCGGAAATGCGATTGCAAGAGACAGAGCGCAATGCCGATGAGGTTGCCCCACAACATGCCTTTGCCGATCAGGAAAAACGAAACGTATAAAAATATCCGGCGGATACGGCCGTTGTTTTCACCCAGCGCTTTGAGGATGCCGATCATATTCGTGCGCTCGAGGATGATGATTAGAAGACCGGAAATCATGGTGAAACCGGCCACGGCCAGCATCAGCGCCAGTATAATGACGACATTGATGTCGAGCACATCGAGCCAGTTGAAAATCATCGGATTCAATTCTTTGACGGAACGGGCGTAGAACGTATTGCCGAATCGATCGTGTCGCTCGGCCAGGTCGAAATAAAGCGCTTCCGATACTTCGTCGAGGCGATCGTAATCGTGCACCAATACCTCCACGCCGCTTACCTGATCGTCGGCCCAGCCGTTCAGGCGACGTACCTGCCGCAGATCGGCCACGACAAACAATTTATCGTAATCGAGGAAGCCGGTGTCATAAATCCCGGTGATATGGAATTTACGTGCCCGCACGTTCTCCTGTACAAAATAGGTAAGGAAGGAATCGCCGGTTTTTAATCCCAGCAGATCGGATAGGTACCGGGAAATAAGGACGTCGGTGGAGGCTTTGTCGCCGCCGAAGACCGGTAATTCGCCTTCTTTGAGGTTATGGCGAAAAAAAGTCCAATCGAAATCGGTTCCCACCCCTTTCAGCACGATGCCCTGAAAATCGCTTTCGGTTTTCAGGATGCCGGGCTTGGTGGCGAAGACTTCCGCGTGCCGGATACCCGGAAAAGTACGAAGATGGTTCATCAGCGTATCGCTGACGGCGATGGGCGTCGATTCGTACGAAGCGTTGTTATCGAAATTAGTAATTTGAATATGGGAACCGAAACCGATCACCTTGTTGCGCACCTCCTTTTTAAACCCCACTACGATGGCTACCGAGAGGATCATCACGGCCAGCCCCAGGGCTATGCCGATCATGGCAATACGCACCGCAGGGGGAGTGACCTCCCGGTCTCCCTCCCGGCTAAAGTGAATCCGACGCGCTATAAATAACTCCAGGTTCAATTCCGTTTTGCGTTAAACGACCCGTCCGGGATAGGCCTCAAGCGCTTTGGAAAGCACGGTAAGGGCCTTGGCCAGGTCTTCTTTCTTCAATACATAGGCTATACGCACTTCGTTCTTGCCCAATCCCGGCGTGGTATAAAAGCCGGAAGCCGGCGCCATCATCACGGTTTGCCCTTCGTATTGGAAGTCGGACAAACACCAGGCGCAGAACTTGTCGGCATCGTCCACCGGCAGCTTGGCTACCGTGTAGAAAGCGCCCATCGGGATGGGCGAATAGCAACCGGGAATCCGGTTCAGGCCGTCGATCAGGAATTTGCGGCGTTCCACATATTCGTTGTATACTTCCAGCATATAGTCGTCGGGCGTATCGAGCGAAGCTTCGGCGATGATCTGCCCGATAAGGGGCGGACTGAGCCGGGCCTGACACCATTTCATAACATTTTCGCGTACCATTTGGTTCTTGGTAATCAGCGCGCCGATGCGGATGCCGCATTCGCTATAGCGTTTGGATACGGAATCGACCAGCACGACGTTGTTCTCGATCCCTTTCAGGTGAAAGGCGGAGATATAGGGTGCGCCCGTATAGCAGAACTCGCGGTAAACCTCGTCGGAGAAAAGGAAAAGATCGTATTTCTTGACGATGTCGCGGATCTGATCCATTTCTTTCTGGGTGTACAGATAACCGGTGGGGTTGTTGGGGTTGCAGATCAGGATCGCCTTGGTACGCGGGGTGATGAGTTCTTCGAATTTCTCGACCGACGGCAGCGCGAATCCTTCGTCGATGGTCGAAGGAATGGTTTTGATAACGGCGCCGCTGGAAATGGCAAAAGCCATATAGTTGGCATAGGCGGGTTCGGGTACGATGATTTCATCGCCCGGATCGAGGCAAGCCATAAAGGAGAAGAAAACCGCTTCGGAACCACCGGTGGTGATAATGATGTCGTCTACATCGACATGGATATTGAATTTGGCATAATAGCCTACCAGTTTTTCGCGGAAGCTCCGGATACCTTCGCTGGGCGAATATTCCAACACTTTCCGGTCGATCCGGCGCATCGCTTCCATCGCGACTTCGGGCGTAGGCAGATCGGGCTGTCCGATATTCAGATGATACACCTTGATACCTTTCGCTTTCGCCTGGTTGGCCAGCGGTACGAGTTTGCGGATGGGAGAAGCCGGCATATTGACTCCCCGTTGTGAGATGTTGGGCATTATTCTTTACATTAATTAAATATGGCAGCATCGATAGGGTAAACCGGACGCAAAAGCAAACTCACTCAGGGTTAGCCTGGATACAGCCTGCTATTTTTGCCTTTTGAGGAAGCACAGCGAGTGCGAACCGCAGGGCAGAAGCCAATATATCCGGATTAGGCCCGCAGGGGTGCAGCCTATCTTCGCTTTTGGGAAGCAAAGATAGTGGAAAATTGACAATCGGCAACGGCCGCCCCCGATTTATTTACTCCCGCCCCGTCTGCAGGGCGGGAATGTGTGCTAAATGCCGGGGCGGGGGGAATCTTTGCTGGCATGCATTGTCGAAACAAAAGCATGCGGATCGATTTCTTTTACTTCATCTTTCAAACGGGGCATATCCTTGCGTTCGGCAATGGTGAAGATAATCTCCGTCTCGTGCCCTTCGTACATCCCGCGACCGTGGATAAACGTACCGCGCATACCGAGTTTATTGACAATCAATTCTTTCATTTCCATTGTTTTACGGGAGACGATAAAGACAGCCCGGTTGGGATTCTCTGTTTGAAACATTTCCACCACTTTTCCATACACAAAGATGGTGAACCAGGAATACAAAGGCACGGCCCAATCCTGGAATACGATCAATCCCAGCAAAACGACAGCCGAATCGAGCACGATAATCATATTGCTCACCTTCAAATTGGAATCGTTGGCAATCACGCGGGCCAGCACGTCGGTACCGGCGCTGGTGCTTTGGGCACGGAAAATACAGGTAACGCCCAGCCCGAGGATGGCGCCCCCGTAAAAGGCGGCGATGAAAGCGTCGTTTTCAACCAAGGGATCGGTAAGGATATACGAGAGGGTATCGGTAAAAATGGAAATCAAGAGGAAAGTAACGATGGTTTTCGGGCCCGAGGAAAGCCCGATTTTCCGCATGGCCAGAAACAGCAACGGGACATTGAAACAGAGCGCGGTGGCACCCAGGGGAAAGCCGTCGGGAAAGAAGGGGAAAAGCCCTTTCGTTACATAGTGTATCACGATCGATATACCGTACACGCCCCCGGGCACGATTTTATACGGAGCCAGAAAGAGGACGTAACTCAGGGCTTGCAAAAAAGCGCCGACCACAATAAAGGTATAATCGGTCACGCTTCGTTTCAGGGATGCATTCGAAGGCAAATGAAGAGTTTGTTTCATGTTATAGCGTCAATCTAAAGTTATTTGTTTCTTTCGGGGGGCAAAGATAGAGAAAA
>DBFJSK010000552.1:0-7084 GCA_048403675.1 Tannerellaceae bacterium
GATGGTAGTACCTTTCACTACAATGGCAGCCCCGATAACGGGCGCGCCGTCTTCTGCAGAAACGATCGTTCCGGTAACCTTCTTGGTCGTTTGTGCAGTAGCCATACCGATGCCTAGCAATAGACATACTAAAAGATAAGTCAACCTTTTCATAGACACACTCTTTTTTGTTTTACATATTGAAATTCAATTCTTTCCGTTATCTTCCCGTTCGCTTACTTCCGGCCGAGTAATTGACACAGTCTTTACAGAACTTTTGTGCCTATAATTTGTCGGGAATCCTTCACTACTCAATTTTTGTTTATTTTCACAGTATCAGCAGGTTGTAAGCTTTTAAAAATATTAAGAAACAAAAAATTGGTTCGCACATCGCAAAGATAGAAGAATTTGGGTAGAATCCTATGGTTGATGTGTATAAAAGTGAAAAAAAGGAAAAGGATGTAGATGCGCTGTTAAAATATTTTTCATTTTTTTGTCGTTGTAACAAATTTATTATTACATTTGCGAATCTTCCAATTATTTAAGATTGGTTTAGAATTAAGTCAAAGTGTGTAAATTAGTTATTTTCAGTTAAATACACTGCGTATGTCTGTGAGAATGTTAACACATCAACGGGATTACTCAAGTGAGAATATGAAATTGTTGGAAATGCATAAAACAAATACAGAAAAAAATTATCGTATCCCTGTAATGAAGGCGGATAAAATCCTGTCTGTTTCCCCCAAAAAGCTTAAAATAAAGGTTTTATCAACCAATTAGCTTGTAAAACGTCTTAAATGACATAGTTCTGTAAAGACAACGTCAAACAAATAGAACTCAATACTAACTAAATAAGTGTGTCTATGATGAAAAAGTTAAGTTTTATCCTGCTATGCCTTATCGCCAGTATAAGCATGGTGGTAGCTCAAACGACGAAGGTGACGGGAACCGTCACGTCAGCAGATGACGGTCAGCCAGTGATTGGCGCCTCCATTATTGTAAAAGGAATGACCGTTGGTACAGTAACCGATTTTGATGGTAAATTTTCACTCGACGTACCCCGCGAAGGAAAAATTCTGGTAGTTTCTTATGTTGGAATGAACTCGCAGGAAGTCGCTGTCAAACCGATCGTTAACGTAGTATTACAGACTGACACCAAACATTTGGACGAAGTGGTGGTAACCGCCATGGGATTGAAACGTTCGGAAAAGTCGATCGGTTATGCTACACAGCAATTGAAGACCGACGATTTGGTACAAGTTCGTCAAACCGACCTCAATAATGCGTTAGTCGGTAAAGTAGCCGGGGTACGTTTCCTGGGAGGTTCAGGTGCGAAATTCGACGCAGGTAAAATCGTATTGCGTGGTACCAGTTCGTTAACCGAAGCAGGCGGAAATCAACCGATTTATGTAATCGACGGTGTCATTGCCGAAGATGCCAACTCCATCAATATGGACGACGTGGAATCCGTCAACGTACTGAAAGGGCCGGCAGCTACGGCGTTGTATGGTGCGCGCGGTGGTAACGGTGCGATCATCATCACCAGTAAGTCCATTTCCGGCGACCGGATGGAATTCAATGTAAGCCATACGTTAGCTTGGGAAAAAGTATATCTGCATAATGAAATGCAAGATAAATACGGCGGCGGCTACTATGGCGCCGACGGCGAAATGGATGTTTTCCATTACGATGCTTCCAAACATCCTTCTTATTTGCAAGTAATGGACGGTAAATCATATTATGATTATGCCGACGACGCCAGTTGGGGTCCGCGCCTGGACGGCCGGGAATATGCTCCGTGGTATGCCTGGGATCCTACGCATCCGGGCTTCGGAACGACAACCAAATGGGAAAACAAAATGGATCTGAAAGATCTGTTCGACACGGGTTTAGCCAATACGACCAACCTGGCATTCTCTCGTTCGGGTAAAGATTATTCTTCCCGCGTATCTTTCACGAACGCCGTACGCGACGGTGTAGCTCCCAACAGTAAAGCCGTACGTCGTTTCTTGGCAGTAAAAACTGCATTCAAACCGATCAACCGGTTGACAATCTCTTTAGACTATAAATATACGTATCGTAAAAACCACAATTCGGCGGAAGAAGGTTACGGCGGTACAGGCAACGTATTGTATTCTTATCAGCAATGGGGTCATACAAACGTGGATCTGAGCGGTTTGAGAGATTACAAACGTCCGGACGGTTCTTTCCGTTCGTGGAACATTACCAGCCCCACGGATATGACACCGGCTTTCCACAACAGCCCCTTCGCCCTGTATAACGAAATCAACAAAGATGAAATCAATCAATGGAATGTATTCAGTGGCGATGCCGAACTGGAATTGCCTTTCAATTTGAAAGCCGGTGTACGTGTAAACGGCAACATCAACAATTACAAGAAAGAATTAAAAATCCCGAAGAATTTTATCGGTAGTGCCGACGATTATCTGGATCGTTACAACCAAGATCAAAATTCGCTCATCGACATTCAGGTACAGGGACGTTTAACTTGGAGCGACCGCTTTATCAACGATCGTTTGACGGTAGATGCCGCGCTCTTCCTGGAAAACAGAAATTACCGGAAAGACGAATTGAAAGCGTTCACCCGCGACGGATTATTTATGGACGGCTTCTTCAGCTCTGCCGGTTCGGTAGGTCTGCCGGGCGGTAGCACTTTGAAGACAGAACAAAAAGAACAGAGTATCTACGGAACCGGAACAGTGGGATGGGATAATACATATTATGTGGACTTCTCTTTACGTAACGACTGGACTTCTACCCTTCACCCGGACAAAAACAGTTATCTGTACGGTGGCGTTTCGGTAGCGGCTATCGCCAGCAACTGGTTCAAAGCCGATTGGCTGGATTTCTGGAAACTTAGAGCTTCGATGGCTCAGGTAGGATCGACCATGAAACCTTATAACGTATATCCCGTTTACAAGGTTAAAGACAGCGACGGTAACCTGATTAAATACGGTTCGCTTTCCAACATGTGGTACGATCGTAACCTGAAAGATCCTTATATCCGCCCCACTATTTCGACTTCGTATGAAATCGGTACGGAATTCAAAATGTTCGGTAACCGTTTCTGGGGTGACTTCAACTTCTATAACCGCGATTCGAAAGACCAGATTATTAACGTCAACACGACCCCGGCCAGCGGCTATACTACGCGCAAGATGAATGCCGGTTTGATCCGTAACCGCGGTATCGAGCTCTCGCTGGGTGGCGAATTAATCAGCACGAAAGACTGGACTTGGGAAGTCAACGCCAATATTTCGCACAACCGCAATACGTTGGAAGAACTGGTTGAAGGCCAGGATACCTATCAGATTTACTGGATGAGCTGGAGTACACGTGTATATTCGTATGCAGAAGTGGGTAAACCGATTGGCGTAATCCGCGGTTCCGCTTGGAAAAAAGATGACAATGGCAACATTATCCTAGCTCCGCGCAAAGACGGTACGTATGTACCTCAAATGGTAACGAGCGCACAAGAAGAATTGGGTAATATCCAGCCGGATGCAACGGGTGGTTTCTCGACATCCGTTCGGTATAAGAATGTTCGTCTGGCCGCTTCGTTCGACTTCCAGATCGGCGGTAGCCTGGCTTCCGCCACCAATATGTTCGGTGAGGCTTCCGGCCTGTTGGCTTCTACTGCCGGCAACAATGATAAAGGAAACGAAATCCGTGCCAACGTAGAAAACGGCGGTGGTGTACGTATCGACGGCGTAGTCGATAACGGCAACGGACAATTTACTCCGATGACGACTTATCTGGATGCTCAAACTTATTTCCAGAGCTACAAATCGCTCTTGTGGGAAAACTATGTTTACGATGCCAGCTATTTGAAAATGCGCGAACTTTCGGTATCCTATGATGTACCGACCAGCTTCTTAAAAAGTACGCACACAGGTATCAAACGTGCAAGCATTTCTTTCGTCGCTCAGAATCCGTGGTTGATCTACTCGGCCGTACCGAATATCGATCCGTCGGAATCGGGTAGCGCTACTTACAACTATATCGAAGGCGGTCAGGCTGCTTCTACTCGTTCATTCGGTTGTACAGTCAATTTAACATTCTAATTAAAAAGCTGAATTCATTATGAAACATATAAAATTACTAGCAGCAACCTTAGCCGGTATTCTGACTTTCTCTAGCTGCGGAGACTTCGACGATACCAATATCGACCCCAATAATCCTTCTCAGCCGGATACCCGCTTTTTATTCTCGTATGCCTGCAAAACGGTTCGTTTGTTTACGATGGTAGGCACGTACGATCCCTGGAATCAGCTCTATCCGCAATATTTCGCAGAAAGACAAAATATCCAGTATTCGAATTATGCGATGACCGACTTCAACACCAGCTCTTATTATTATGAACCGCTGCGTAACCTGGAAGGAATCATCAAACTCAATACCGACGAAGAAACGAAGCAAACGCCGTATGTAATGCAACTGGGTTCGACCGAAAACCAGCTGGCCGCCAGCCGTACATTGCGCGCTTTTATCTACATGCATCTGACAGATATTTTAGGTATGATTCCTTATAGCGAAGCCCTGAAAGGCGACGATGATAATTTCACGCCGAAATACGATACGCAGGAATACATTTATACCGATCTCGACAAAGAACTGACGGAAGCCTATGCTCAGTTCAACGAAGCCGGTTCGCTCGATAAAACCTTCGATGTCCTGTACAACGGTAAAATCGCTGCCTGGAAAAAGTTGAACGCTTCCATCCGCATGATGTTGGCCATCAAACTTTCCGACGTGGCTCCTGAAGTAGGTAAAGAACGTTTTGCCAGAGCGTATGCCGATGGCGGTATGACGGACAATGCCGACCTCTTGGAATACAAATATCTGGCTGAAACAGCCAATCAGAATCCGCTGTACGACAACATCGTGGTGGCTGCCCGTAAGGACTTCGCTCCTTCCAAAACGATCCTTGACCAGCTCATCGCTTATAACGACCCGCGTTTGGAAGCTTATGCCGATCCGAATGAAGACGGGGAATATGCAGGCGTACCCTATGGTTTGAAGCAAGCCGATATTGCAAACTATAAAAATACGGCTGTATTCGACGAACGGTATTACCAACAAAATTCGCCGATGGTCGTAATTTCACCGTCGCATATTCTGTTGATTGAAGCCGAAGCTGCTGTTCGCGGTTGGATCAATGCAGATGCCGAAGCGCTCTACAAACAGGGCATTACCGCTTCGTTCGCTCAATATGCTTTGGAAACACAAGCCGACACGTATTGTGAACAGCCTGAAATCAAACTGTCGGGTTCTACCGAAGATAAAATCGCCAAAATCGCGATGCAACGTTGGTTGGGCAACTTCATGCAAGATGGCATAGAAGCTTGGTCGGACTGGCGCCGGTTGAACGTGCCTAATTTGAAACCGGGCCCCGGTGCTTCTGTAACGCATGTTCCGTATCGTCGTTATTATTATCCTGATGATTATGTAACCAATCAGGCTAATTACGATGCCGCTATTTCTGCACAAGGTGCCGATAATTTCGACACGCGTGTATGGTGGGATATAGCTGATAATAACTAAACATTATTCACTCGCATAAAAAACTCCCCACCTTCATTAAGAAGGTGGGGAGTTTTCTTTTTATCCGCTCCGATTTATTTGCCGATATGAACGCAGCATTCCTAAAATGCAATTTCTCGTTTCTCATTAATTCTTTACTTATCTTTATTGGCCATTTCCGGTAATGAGCTATTTTCCCGAATCCGACACAAACTTCACATCCACGCCCGGCCCCTGTTTAACCAACCGGGAAAGCTCCCATTTCCGATCTTTCACCGGATGAGTAACAAACTCAGGAATATTATAAGACTTCATAAACTCATGATAAAACCCGGGATCTTTCTGCGGCAACAAAAAAGGTTTCGAAGGTTGGCCTTCCTCATCGATATACGCCATAAAAGGACGTGTATACAAGCCGTCGATACGGCGACTGCTAAAAACAATCCACCGGCTGTTACTACTCCAGGAGTGATAGCTCTCCACGTCATTACTATTGAGGGTCGCCAGCTCCCGGTACGTTTTCGTACGCAGATCCGCCAAATACAAGTCGGCATCTTTATGCCAGATGGAAAAGTTTCCGTAACCCGACAAGGTAAACAATAAAAAATGCCCGTCCGGCGACACACGTGGAAAGGAAGCGCTCTTCCCCCCTACCCCTGCATGATACAGCGTATCCACTTTTTCTCCGAAGGAACGCTTCTCCGGATCGAAAGACACACTGCAAAGATGATACTTCACTTTATCATATTCCTCCGGCATCGGTCGCGCTTCTGCCGTACAGAAGTACAACGTCCGGCCGTCCGGCGAAAAGGTAGGGAATGTTTCAAACGCATCTTTCGATGTCAAAACGGCAGAGGTTACAATCTCATGCCTGGATTGATCGTATACCACCACATCGGAAGCCGCGTCGAACACCTCCACCCGATTGCGGTCGTTCATATGAAAGGACTGTTTTGTTTGATTGACCGAAAAAGCGATATAGCGACCCGAAGGATGCCACGAAGGATATACGAGCGGAGAAAGCGTTTCTGGCGTTTGCGTGTTCAATTTTTCCACCTTCTCGCCATCGATCAACAGGGTACAACCGTATTTTCCGCGCATATGAAAAAGCATGCGGTCTGGATTCTGCATGCAAAACGAATGACAATTCATACAATTATCCCCGCTCAGCTTATTTTCCATAATGGCCGACTGGCTGAAACTTGTCAAATCCCGCTGATAAATCCCCATCCGGTTCCAAAGCTCGTATCCCGGTTCAATCAATCGGTAAACCAGATATCCGTCAATCGGCTCCGAAGCTACCCGGAGAAAAAAAGGCGCGTACCCCGTCCAGCGGCCGGCTGCTTTCACGCCAACTTTCACTTGGATACTATCCCCGGCGGCAGCCTTCAAAAGCTGTTTCCAGCGCCTGGGCGGAATCGCCAACGTGCCGTTGGACGAACGAACTTCAAACGCCTCCCCTTTAACCGAAAAATAGGCTACCGCTTCTTCACCCGGTCTTGTCAACGCAAAATTAAGCGGCGCTATAGTGGAAGGAATCGTTACTCCGATATAATCCGGA
>DBFJSK010000553.1:0-15517 GCA_048403675.1 Tannerellaceae bacterium
GAAAATTGTACAAAGGCGTCTCCTAAAGGACGCGACACGATGGCTAATGCACCTTCCTGACTTCGTTGGATTTCTACTCTGTAGATATGATCTGCTTGTTTATGGAAGGTATCGAAATGTTGATCGTAATCCACTTGCATCATAATCACCATGCAAGCGGCAAAAGCGACGGATAAGCCCAGAACGTTCAGCGTGGTGGCCATTTTGAAGCGGCGCAGTACGCTCAGGAAATTGCGAATAATTGTTTTCATATATGCTTCTATATTACAGCCTTGATTGTGTGGCTTCAATAACCAATAAAAGACAAATAATATGCCATCCGCCTTTTAGACTGACACTAAATAGGTTATATAAATAATCCTTCCACTAAACTGTCTAATTATTTGACACTATTGTCTATAAATTGGACAATCAATGCCTCTGGGAAAAAAGAATGTTATGCCAGCGCGTCATTATCCGTATGCGTAGTACTTGCTTCCCGACAGGTAGGAAAGGGAAAAACGGCATTTGTTTTTAAACTGCCTGTTATCGTGGGTCGGACTTTTGCGACAAGTGTTGCGACAAATGAAATAGCTTAAATGTCGGCTGATGTCGGTTTTTTTAAAAGATTTGCAAGGGGAGAGGGGATAAATAAAAACGCTGTAAATGGATGTTTTACAGCGTTTTATAAGTTGAGCCGAAAGCCGGACTCGAACCGGCGACCTACGCATTACGAATGCGTTGCTCTACCAACTGAGCTATTTCGGCAACCTTTGTTTCTTTATTTCGGCTGCAAAGATAAATACTTTATTTGACATCTGAAAGAAGATTTGCTAAAAAATTATCTAAATCTGCATCTAAATCTTTCAGCAATGGGTCGTCGAGGCGCAACATTTCGTCGTCGAGAAAGAGAAGTTCCTCAATTACAACGAAATCCTCGTCCGTCAGACTAATTGAGAGCGGTTTCAGAAAACGGGGATGATCGAACACTTTTTTGGTCGTCAGGATGGTCAGTACCGCTTTTACCGAAGCAGCCACCCTTTTGTTGAACGCATTTTCCTCTTCTTTAGTTCCTACCCAATCGAAAATAACGGTTTTTTCCACCAACTTTTCATCTTCATCGAAAATCAGCAGTTCCCCGCTTTCCGGATCGGCCTGTATATAAAGGTCACTGATTAGATTGCCGTTTTCGTCTTTTGTCAGCTTACCGATGGCCGCTGTGCACACCGTTTCGATAACCGACTGAACCTTTGCATTATTTGCACTCATAATTATTGTTTTATTCTTTATTCGAATATGCTGTCAAAAGTAGTAATAAATCGGAAGAATATCCGGTTATTCCTTTCCTATTTGAATATTAAGTTTCTGATCGTTTTGGATTCGTTGCGACAACGCTTCTACGTAAAGTTTCAACAACTGCGTGTACCGGTCGTTATCCCCGCTGTTTTTCTGGAAAAGCACATGCGAACGCTCGGCCCATTCGTGAGCTTTCTGCATATTTCCTTTCATCTCCTCCGCCAGCGCTAAATTAGAAGCAGCCTTCGCTTTCGCCATCCAGCCATTCGATTGGTAGAACAGTTGCTCCCAACGTTCGGCCGCCACGTCCCATTTCTCGCCCGCGGCATACGCAGAGGCCTCCTTCCAGGCGGAACTTACCCCTGTAAAATACCATCTCGATTCATTCTCCCAATGCGGTACGAAATACGGGCTTGCCTTCGTACCGATATAGTGGCCCGCGGCCCGTATGGCTTCTTCCGGTGAGGGCAAGAGTTTGTCGAGCACATTCAGATCGATGCCCCCTTCCGTCCAGAATAAGCTGTCCACCGCATAGACCGTAGCCAGCGGCACATCCCGTCCCGGCAAATAAGTACGTACCACGGCGGCGATTTTTATGTCGATGGTTCCCAAAACATATCCTTCGGGCAGTTCGGCTACATTCCTTTTCATGTCGAACAATAACCTGTCGAGAGAGATAAGGGCGTCCGCTCCGTTCTCTTCACATAATGCTTTCACTTCGGAAGGCGACATTTTGTGATCTTCGTAATAAAGGCTGTCGGTACGCGAAGCCCCTTCATAAAGAAGTACATCTTTAAAATAACCGGCATCGACGATGGCAGTGCCCAGCGAACGGCAGGCATCGAACAAGGCGCTGTCGGTTCGGACACGGGCGGTGTCCTGCACGCGCCCGAACAATGTCAGTTCATATCCCCGGTCGGCGGGTTGAGGCACGGCATGGTTAACCATCAGGATTTTCGTGATGGTTTGCGGAAAGGTTACTTCCGCCGGATTATAGGTATCGATTCCGATATAATTCACCGTGCTGCAAGCCGTGAACAGACTGCACAGCAAAAAGATCCATGTACTTCTCATCCTTATTTTTTCCTTAAACCAGTTCGCTTACCGCCTTGAAATACCCGATCGATTCGGCGATGCCCAAGAAAGGATCTTTCATGTCTTTCTCGTATTCCAGGCTGCACATCCCTGTATAATTTACTTCCCGCATCATCCGGATTAAAGCCGGAAAATCGATTTTTCCGCGGCCGATTTCAATTCCCCGTCCGGCCTTGGATGCATCGGTGACATCTTTGATATGCATATCGAATACCCGGGTATGGTATTTTTTCAAGTCTGCAACCGGGTCGCAACCGTTTCGCAAATCGTGGCCTACATCGAGGCACATGCCGATGCGCGCATCCAACATGCAGGTATGTTCCCATACATCGGTGGCGTCGGGGTAGGTTTGAATGTCGGGCCCGTGCAGATGGATGGCATACCGCAAATCATACGCTTTTACCTTTTTATCTACATAAGGCAATAAATCGTAATTCGGTACCCCAACAAGGGTTCGTACACCTACGCCGCGAGCATATTCGAAAGCCCGGTCTATTTCGGCTTCGCTCTTCATATAGATAGGCCCCACGGCATACCCAGTCACCTGGTGAGCCGCACAACGCGCATGAAAATCGCGGATCTGCTCGTCGGTGGCATCCAGGGGCAAATGGAAATCTTTAATACAGAGGTAGTGAATATCCAGTTTTTGCAGGGTGGCCAGTGTGGTGTCGAGATCGAAATTTACGAAGGTGTAGCCGGCCATTCCCAGCCGGAAGGGGTTGAGTGATTTCGGCTGTTTGGAACGAATCGGGCGGGGAGACGCCGGAATGGCTTGGGCAGAAGCGGTAGTCGAAGCCGCGGAAACGGCGGCTGCGGAAGCAGTGCCCAGGCAAAGGGCGCCGGCCAGCGTTTGTTTAAAAAAAGAGCGTCGCGAATGTTTCATGGTGCAGATGGTTATCCTGTTGTTCTATTCTAAAAACAAATATACTCTTTTTCCGTAAGTAGCAGCGGGAGAATACAAAAAATTATCGGATTTCGAAAAGGGAACGTCAAGGAGGCTTCCATTCGAGAGCTACTCTTTCGAAATATACGCCGGCCGTTTTACCGGCAGCGTTATCCGGAAAACGGAACCTTTGCCTACTACCGATTCCACATCGATCCGGCCGCCCATCTTTTCCGTCAAGCCACGGCTGATAGCCAGTCCTAACCCGACCCCTTTGCTCCAACTGCTAAGCTGCACAAAGCGGCTGAAAATCCGTTCCAACTGATCGTGTGGGATCCCTTCGCCGGTATCTTCCACAAAAAAGCAAACCTGGCTATCCTGCAAGGTATACCCAAAGTGGATATGGCCCGCATTCGTATGTTTGATTGCGTTATTCAATAAGTTCGTTAGGATCTGCGTCAGCCGGCTTCGGTCGGTTTCCATCACGAGCGGCGGACAGTCGTCGAGCAGGAGCGTAATTTCAGGCGGCATCTTCAGCAGGATGATATTGTAGACCTCCTTCATCAACGAAGGTACGTTCTGCGAAGCATAACGAAGCGATATCGAATTGGATTCGATTTTGGAAATATCCAACACATCGATAATCAACCGTTGCAACAACTCATTGTTGTTCTGAATGATTTCTGCCAATTCCTGCCTCGTTTGCTTATCTTCCTCCTCAACCAACACTTGCGAAAACCCTACAATCGCATTCAGCGGCGTACGTATCTCATGATTCATGTTCGCCAGGAAAGCCGATTTGAGCCGGTCGGCTTCTTCCGCCTTTTCTTTTGCCGCTTTAAGTTGCAAGCCATACTTATGCCGCGAGTAGGCAATATAGAATAATAAGCCGCAGAACACAATCAGCAACACGATACCGCCGCTCATGATCCACAACTGATTGCGGGTACGGATTGCCTCAAGCCCCATCTCTTTGTTTTTCAACTCCATCTTATCGATGTCGTACCGGGTGCGCAATTTCGCCAATTGTTGATAATACTGTTCGCGCATAATCGAATCTTTCAACGACGTCAGTTCCCGGTACAACGTAGCCGCTTCCATGCCCCGGCCTACCTTGTACAATAAATCGCCTTTTACCCCCACGACGTTGATAATCCCGGTATAACGGTTGTGCTCTTTATAATATTGGATAAGCGAATCGGCCAGCGGCAACCCGTGATAGGGATCTTTCAATAAAGTATAATAAGAAAGCCAGAGTTGCATAAGTGTGGTTTCCTCCAACGCTTCCATATGCGCTTCACGCATGATTTTATCTGCCGCTTTCAAGTGCCGGAAGGCCTTTTCCGGATTATTCTCGTCGATATAAGCCAGCGCATACGAACGTTGGTAAAGATAGCGCAAATAGTCCAGCGACATATCCGAACTGAGTTGCCGGATCTCGTTTTCTTCACAATAAAGGATATACTCATTCAATTTACCCAAATAATAATAACGTTTTTCAGGACTGACGTTACTGTTATTTTCAAGCTGCCGGATAATATAAATTCGTTTGACGAGCGGTGCATCTCGCGCTTCCATCTGCTGAAACACCTCTTCGTACAACCGGATACCATCGTCGATAAGCCCGCTGTTGATATAATAATTCGCCAGCGCCTGTCCGGCCATTTCTACCCCTTCCGGATAATTCAATCGCAAGGCTTCTTCCTTCATCTTATTGGCTTCGGGAATGATTTTATCCCGCTGCCCCTCGCGTTCGTACGCATACAAACTCCAACCTTTCAAACGAAACAATTCTTCCAACCGGTTCAACCCAATTAAAAGAGGTTCCGCTTTCTGAATGAAATAACGCATGCTATCGCCGTTCTGGATATAATAATAGCGAGCCATCAAAAAAAGCGCATTCGCCTTGACCGAGTCGTTATGTTGGCGTTCGGCCTCTTTGAGCAACAACTGCGCATAGATTTCGAAATGCCCTTTTATCTGTTCGTTAGCCAACTCGTTCAAGCGGCGCAATTTCGCGGTGTCAGGCAATGCTTCGAGCACTCGAAGCAGACTATCCGCCCGGGCACCTGATTGCGCCCGGGCGGATGCCGGTATCATGCATAAATAAAGAAAGAATAGTATAAATAAGTGTTTCATGGATTAGAGCATGCCTTTCGAAAGGGAAGGAAACTACTTTGTTAAAGCAGCCAGGCTTTCTTCTATCGATTTGATCTTACTTTCCGCATCGGCCTGCTTCTTTCTCTCCATCTCGATCACTTTGGCCGGAGCTTTGTTTACAAAACTTTCGTTTCCTAATTTTTTCAATACGGAAGCTAGGAACCCTTTCTGATAATGCAGCTCCTCTTCCAGTTTTGCCCGTTCTTCTTCCACATCAATCAAACTGCCCAGCGGCACGGCATATTCCGTGGTACGTACCAGGAACGAGGCGGCCCCGGCCGCTTTCTCGGCCACTTTTTCGATTGAGCAGAGGTTACACATCTTTTCGATCACCGGATTAAAGGCATCATCGTGTGCGCCCAGCACCTGCAAACTCAACGTTTCTTTATTCGGAATATTTTTCTGTAAACGGATCGTACGCACGCCGCCCACAATCTCTTTTACCACCTCGAACGCCTCCAGCAACGCCGCGTCTACCGGAGCCGCTTCAGGCATACGGGCCACCATCAGGCTTTCGCCTGTTTGGCGGGGTTCCAGCGCCTGCCATAATTCTTCCGTGATAAACGGCATGAACGGATGCAGCAAACGAAGCAGGGTATCGAAGAAACCGAGCGTGGCTTCATACGTGACCTTATCGATAGGCTGTTGATAGCCGGGCTTAACCATTTCCAGGTACCAGGAAGAAAATTCGTCCCAGAACAATTTATAAACCGCCATCAAGGCTTCGCTCAAGCGATATTTGCCAAACGAATCGTCCACTTCTCGGATCGTTTGGCTAAGCTGCATGTTGAACCAGCGGATAGCCTCGGCCGAGGCTTCGGGCTGAGAAAGCGACTCATCGACCGTCCAACCCTTCACCAAACGGAATGCGTTCCATATCTTGTTATTAAAATTACGTCCCTGTTCGCAAAGCGCTTCGTCGAACGGAATATCGTTGCCTGCCGGAGCGGCCAACATCAACCCCATGCGGACGCCGTCGGCTCCGTATTGCTCAATCAATGCGAGCGGATCGGGTGAATTGCCCAGTGATTTCGACATCTTCCGACCCAGCTTGTCGCGTACGATGCCGGTGAAATAGACGTTCTTGAACGGCATCCGGCCCCGGTATTCATACCCGGCCATAATCATGCGCGCCACCCAGAAGAAAATAATATCGGGCCCCGTCACCAGGTTGCTGGTGGGGTAATAATAGTTGATTTCCTCGTTATCCGGGCGGTTGATGCCGTCAAACAGCGAGATCGGCCACAACCAGGAAGAGAACCAGGTATCGAGGCAGTCTTCATCCTGCCGCAAGTCGGAGAGGGTAAGCGCCGCGTTGCCGGTTTTGGCCTGCGCCAGACGGAGCGCCTTTTCAGGCGTCTCGGCCACCACATATCCTCCTTCGGGCAAAAAATAAGCCGGAATGCGATGACCCCACCAAAGCTGGCGGCTGATACACCAATCTTTGATATTTTCCATCCAATGCCGGTACGTGTTTTTGAATTTCGGCGGGTAAAAACGAATCTCGTCGTTCAGTACCGGTTGGAGCGCGATCTGGGCCAGGTGTTCCATTTTCAGGAACCACTGCATCGACAGCTTTGGCTCGATCGGCACATTGGTACGTTCGGAGAAGCCCACTTTATTTTCATAAGCCTCTACTTTTTCAAGCAAGCCGGCTTGCTGCAAATCCAACTCGATTTGCCGGCGCACTTCGAAACGATCCATGCCTACATACAAGCCGGCCGCTTCGCTCAGGGTACCGTTATCGTTGAAGATGTCGATGGAGGGCAGGTTGTATTTTTCGCCCAGCATATAGTCGTTTACATCGTGGGCGGGCGTCACTTTCAAACAGCCGGTTCCGAATTCTATATCGACATAGTCGTCTTCAATCACGGGAATCGCGCGGCCTACCAGCGGCACGATTACTTTCTTGCCTCTGAGGTGCTGATTTTTCGGATCGTTCGGATTGATACACATCGCCGTATCCCCCATGATGGTTTCCGGACGCGTAGTAGCTACCACGGCATACCCGTCTTCCCCTTCTATTTTATACCGGAGATAATATAATTTGCTATGTTCTTCCTTGTAAATCACTTCTTCGTCGGAAAGGGCGGTCAGGGCCTTCGGATCCCAGTTTACCATCCGTACGCCTCGGTAAATCAAGCCTTTTTCATACAAATCGACAAAGACTTTCAATACGCTTTCGGAACGCTTTTCGTCCATCGTGAAGGCGGTACGATCCCAGTCGCAGGAAGCGCCCAGCTTGCGCAATTGCTGCAAAATGATGCCGCCGTGTTCTTCTTTCCATGCCCAGGCATGGCGAAGAAATTCTTCGCGTGTGAGGTCGGTTTTCCGGATGCCGTCCTGCGCCAGCTTGTTCACCACTTTGGCTTCGGTGGCGATGGAGGCATGGTCGGTGCCGGGTACCCAGCAGGCGTTTTTTCCCTGCATCCGGGCGCGGCGAATCAGAATATCCTGGATCGTATTGTTGAGCATATGCCCCATATGCAGTACACCGGTGACATTGGGGGGAGGGATGACGATGGTGTACGGTGCGCGACCGTCCGGTTTCGACTTGAAATAGCCGTTGTCCAACCAATATTGATACCACTTCCCTTCTACTTCGCGGGGATTGTACTTACTTGCAATTTCCATGATTCTATGTTTGTCTTTATTCTCTTATCTGCTTTCGGAGGCGGCGTCTTGGCGGCGCGCATACCCTGTCCGGATGTGCAAAAGTACAAAAAATATAATAGAGTTCCTTATTTGGGGGCATCAATTGCAGGCGCTGCCCTTCCCGGCAGGAGATAGAAAGGCTTCTCCCCCTAACAAGCGGGAAAAACAAGGCGTTACACCATATCTTCGCCTGTTTTGACGATGGCTACCTTCAGCGTCTTGTGGAAAGGGATAAACCGGGAAACGATCATCATCGCCAGGGCGAATACCAAGGTATACCCCAGGATGGCTTTCAAGGCCCACAAAAGGCTTTGGGTTTGAAGTAACGTATACAGGCTGTTTGTTGCCAATTGAGTGGCTTCTTCCAGGCTATGGCCTTGATGCAGGGCGTTTTGCAGCGCCTGGTCGTAACGCGCGGCGGCCAAGGGGTTATCCATCGTCATCGTTTCCGAAAGGATGGCCATGCCTTTGTATTGAAGCCGGTATACCCGGTTATTGAAAAAGGCGGACGAGAGGGCCGGCGAAAAGACCGAACGGCAGGTGATTAAGAAAAAAGCATTGTATATCATCAGTTTCGGATTCATGTTCTCCACCACGTATACCCCGAAAGCGATAAACAGGATCATCATGCCCAGGCCCCGGAAACAGAAGGGAAGATAGAGCATTTCCAACGTCCCGTCGGGCGTAATGCCCACATAGAGGATGGCCAGGTAAACCGCGAAGCAGCCCATGCCCCCGGCTATCAGGAAGCGGAACCGCCATCGTTGCCACCGGAACCACCAGAAACAAATGACGGCTCCTGCTACGAATCCCGGAATCAACCAAAGATTGAGCAGGTTGGCATGTACGCTGTCGATGTGCAGGATGCTGTTGATGTAGCTGGTCAGCAGGGCGCTTGACGAAGAAAAAAACATGGTCAGCATCATATAGAAATAACCGATCAGGGCTTTGCTGCTGTTGAGTACTTCCAGTTTGATATAAGGGTTCCGGCGTTTGGTTTGCTGTTGCAGGAAGAGCCACCCGAGTACGGGCGCCGAAAGGGTGAAGGCGATGATTTTCGGGGAAGAAAACCAGTCGAGGGTTTTGCCGTACGTAGCCACGTAGAGGGTGAACAACATGGCGGCGGAGAGGATGAGCAGGCTGCGTCCGTCGATGTCTTTGAAAGGAATGTCCAAGGGTCGGCGGGCGTAGCGGAAAAACAGCAGCACGAACAAGATAGCCAGCAACAACAGCAGCACGACGAAATAATACATGTATTGCCACTGATAAGAATAGGCCAACTGGGCGGTCAGGGCCATCGAAATCTGCCCGGCCGAGAAGACGATGGGATAAAAATAGGCGTAAAATTCGCTCCGGACGTTTTTCGGGCTGAAAAAGGGGCGGATCATCAG
Source organism: Tannerellaceae bacterium (assembly GCA_048403675.1). Taxonomy (GTDB): domain Bacteria; phylum Bacteroidota; class Bacteroidia; order Bacteroidales; family Tannerellaceae; genus Parabacteroides. The sequence goes on from DBFJSK010000553.1 coordinate 9,460, forward strand.
GATGATTTCCAGCATGGCGAAGGCTTTGAGGAAGCCGATAAAGAAGCTGCATACAATAATGATGTCCATCTGGTTTACCCGGGCGCAGATCAAACTGAGCAAGGCTTGCAGCAAAAGGTCGGTAAGCAGAACGGTTTTGGTGGTAATGACCGGTCGCAGTTTGGGAATGATAGGGTAGGCTACCGCCATGCCGGCCGAAGTGGCGTAATAGGCCATGCGGATGTCTTCGCTCAGCACACCCAGTGTACCCGAAACTTCGGTGATGTCGCCGGTATAGGCGCCATTTATCAGGATGACGGGCAGCATCACCACAAAGGCTGTGACAAGCCCCAGCCACCGGGGTACCCAGGGGCGGATCGGTACGTTGATTTGACTTAGGCGGTTCATGCTTCCTAGAGGGGGGGCCGGTTATTGTTTCAAAGCTTCCGCCTCCACCATCATGCCGGCCCGGAGTTGCCGCCTATCGGCTTCGGGCAGGGGATCGAAATCGATCCGGACGGGGATGCGTTGCTGGATTTTAACGAAGTTGCCGGCCGAATTGTCGGTAGGAACCAGGGCGTATTTGGAACCGGTAGCCTGCGAGATGGCCGTGACGGTGCCCTGGAACGTGCGTCCTTCGAGGGCATCGACTTTGATCCGGACTTTCTGGCCGATGTAGATGTGGGTGATTTGCGTTTCTTTGTAATTGGCGGTAATCCATTTGTCGTTACCGCGTACCAGGTAGGTCAGGGTTTGGCCGGCCTGTACAAGTTGGCCGGCTTCCAGGCTGCGGCGTCCCATATAACCGTCGAAGGGGGCGGTGACGACCGTATAAGAAAGGTTGAGCCGGGCCATTTCCAAATCGGCCTCTTTGCGCAGGATGGCAGCCTGGGCATTGCCGGTTTTTTGTTTGGTTTCGGCATATTGCGAGCGGGCGGCTTTTTCTTGTTGAAGTAGGGCCTGGTAGCGGGCCTGGATGGATTCGTAAGCGGCTTTCGCCTGTTCGTATTGTTGTTGGGAAACGGATTCTTCCCGGAGCAGATTGGCGTAGCGACGGTAGTCTTGTTCGGCTTGCCAGAGCTTGGCTTTCGTTTCGGCAATGTTCGCTGTTTGTACCGAGATGTGGGTGGCGGAAGTCTGGATGCCGGCATCGAGCATGGTGCGCGAGGAACGAGCGTCCATCAGGGCGGCTTCGGCGTCTTTTACTTTGATGCGGTATTCGCGGTCGTCGAGTATCACCAGGGTGTCGCCGGCGCGCACGGGTTGGTGTTCGGTGAAGCGTACGTCGCGGATGTAGCCGGCTACGCGGATATTGACCGGAATGATGTATTGATCGACTACGGCGTCGTTGGTGATTTCGTAATTCACGTATTTCCAGAAATAGTTCACCGTCCACGCTATGCCGCCCAAGGCCAGCACGATGCAAACGGCATTGAGGGTGATGTTGCGGATTTTCAGCCTGATTAGGCGCCGGTGTTTGAGATGGAGTTGCGACATGGCATTGAATTTTTCGTTTATAACAGGCCGCTGGCCCGAAGTAATTGGTAATAGGTGGATAACACTTCGGTGCGGGCATGGGTGAGGTATAACTCGGCTTCCAGCCGCACGTTGCTGGCGTCCAGCAAGTCGGTCAGGATGGAAAGCTGGTTTTTGTACCGGTTATTCACGATCCGGTAGTTTTCTTCGGCTTGTTCCACCGACAGCCGGAGGGCGTTCACCCGGTCGAGGGCTTCCTGATGTTTGATATAAGCGGTACGGACTTGTTGGCGCAGGTCTTGCCGGAGCTGTTCTTCCGCATTTTGCCGGAGCCGGATGTACTGGCGGCCGGCTTGCATTTTAGGTGGATTCTGGTAGAGGGAGGAAAGACTGTAGCTCAGTGTCAGGGCGATGTTCCAGTTGTTGGAGAACAGGTCTTGCATCGTGGTGCTGAGCGGGCGTGCCAGGGTGTTGGCGGCCCGCAGCGAGAGAGCCGGCAAGTAATCGGACCGGGTCATTTCCAGTTCGTTGCGGGCCAGCCGGGTTGCGTGCCGGGCGATGGAAAGCTCCGGGTAGTTCAGGTAGGCGTCGCGGATGTAAGTATCGCATGCCGCTAGCGGGGGGACGGTGGTGAACAAGCTGGTATCGGGCAAGATGATCGTTTCCTCGTCCAAGCCGGCGAGCAGATCGAGTTGTTGGGATACGAGGATGATATTGTCGGTGGTTTGGCGAAGCGCCAGCCGGTCGTTGGTGAGTTGGAGCTGGCTGCGAATTTCGTCGTTGCGGGTCACCAACCCTTCTTTCCGCATGTGCCGGATGTCTTTCAGCCGCCTGCGGGATTCTTCGACGGTGCGTTGCCATACCTCTTTTTCCTTATAAAGGTTGAACAGATCGAGGTAATAGCCGAGCAGGAGAAGTTTGATTTCGGCCTGGTCGGCGGCGGTTTGCAGGGTGGCCGTCTGTTTTTCAAGTTCCGCTTTGCGGATAGCGTGCCGTATTTTCCCTCCGCGGTAAAGGGGTTGGGTGACTTCCAGGTTGTAGTTGTGCGACCAGTCGGGATGAGCCGGATGGCTGGGACGGCTTAATCCTTGGCGGAAGAGCGTAGTAGGGCCCAGATACCCGACGGTTGCCCCCGCGCTTATATCGGCCCATCGGGCGGTTCGAGCTGTTTTTTCCTGTGCTTCGGCCTGCTGCTCGCGCAGCCGGGCGGCTTTCAGGCTGAGGTTGTTTTCCCGGCCCAACTTCAGCAGCTCGTCTACGGGCAGCGGGCGGATTCCGGGCGAGAGCGTATCGAGCGGCACGGGGGGTACGGATCGTACCGGTTGGGCGTTCAGGGCGCCCAGAGCGAATCCCGGCCACAGGAGCAGCCAACCGATTTGTCTATAGTTTATCGAGCAGTTCATGGAATTTTCTTAAATGGTTTAGGCAAGCCTCGGTTTGTTTCCGGTTCATACCTTCGCCGGTGCGGTCGTATATTTTTTGCAAGAGGGGCTTTACCTTGGCGGCCATCGCTTCGCCGCCGGGGGTGAGGTAGACGAGGCGGTTGCGTCTGTCGGCCGGGTCTTCGCGGCGTATTACCCAACCTTTTTTCTCCAGGTTGTTTATCAGGTTGGTCAAACAAGCTTTGTCTTTGGCTGTCTTTTCGGCCAAGTATTGCTGGCTGACGCCCGGACGCGCCCAGAGCGGATGCATGACTTGAAGCATCTCGAAAGTCATCTCCACCTGGTTTCGTTTGAGTTCGCGTTGAACGGCTTGCCGGAAAGCCATGCGGGTGCGGATGAGTTGAAGAACCAGTTCCCGGGTTGGATCGTTAGGGTTCATATCGTTTGTTTTAGTGGAGGCAAAGGTAGGGTTTTTTGTGGGAAAATGGTTAAATAGTTGACTATTTTTCGGATAGGAAAAGGGGCGGCTGGAAAACGTTTTGCCGGGGTGAAGGGCGGAGAAATATCAACAGTAAGTAAGGGCGGGGGAGAGGCTAAAATAAGGTTTATGTATATACTTGGTATTTAGGTGCTTACGAGAAGCGTAAACTACATAGGCATCCGATTCGGATTTCATCGCAGTGGAATTGAAAACGGATGCTTATGAAATTCGAAATGCATAAGCATGGAATTTCCTTTTTCCGGCAGTATTTTTTTTGAAAGGTAAAGAAAATACAATAAGTGGGCGTCCGGGGCGGGGCGGCTAGGAGGGGGGAGCGGCTGCAAAAATCAGCAAAAGGGGGCCGGGGGTTGTCGCCAAATGAGACACAGTTATGTAGCGTCTTTGGAATTATCTTTTGGATTTTCCCGGCCCTTGTTTTCTATACCTTTGCTCCTCGTAAACGAGTTAAACTGAAAGCAGCCGAACGGCAAGCGTGCGACTAGCTAAATGAACGGGGGAATCGATAGATAAAATAGTGATAGTATATACCTGACATCCGATCCTTTGATGGCCTTACTTTTTTTTACACCTGTTACAGTAGACTGTTTATAGCCCCCTTCTCCCAGGTAAAAGGGCCTGATTTTACCTCGGTTGGCGGGATAGGAAGTGGTAACGCAGGTTACGTTCCGGGCGTATTGTCTGTTACCTTATTATTCCGGGGGATTGTTTACCGGGTATCCGAATAATTTAGAGATTGAGAATGCATATGATTCATGCCGGGCAACTTATCAAACGCACACTTCACGATCAAGGTCGTACGGTCACTTGGTTTGCTTCACAATTGTGTTGTACGCGTCCCAATGTATATAAGATTTTTAATCGGGAAAATATCGATATTCATTTGCTTTGGCGCATCTCCTGTATTTTGAAACACGATTTTTTTCAGGAATTGTCGGATACATGGCATACGGAGAAGGTGCTTGGTTCGTTGTAATCCGTCCGGGGGGCGGGCGGGGGGGATGTCCCGCCGTTTTTTATACTGTCTCTATTTCGGATACATTTCTGTCTTTCTTTTGGAACTGGTTGATATTCATGCGTTCGCTTCCTTTTCTCTACTTTTGCTCCTGCAAGTTCCGGCAGCAGGAGCGTTTTTCCGGCGGGGATGAAATGTACTTAAAATAATAACGGCAATGAAAACAATGAACAAATGGTATGGGGTGCTGGCGGTGGCTTTCGTCTTCGCAACCGGGGGCTATGCCCAGAAGAATGTGCGGATACAAGACACGCAGGCGCGTCTGTTGGACGTCAATTCGAACGCGTATGTGAAACCGCTTACGGTGGAGTTGGTGGTCGATAAATCGAAAGGGCGTATCCGGGATAAGTGGCCGCTTACTCGTGAGCAGGCCGAGTCGGAAATGAGGGGCGATTTGGCGAATATCCGCAGTTATGCGGTGTATATGTCTTCGGAAAAACATAATGCCGATGTGATTGTGGCGGCTACGTTCAATATCAAGACCGACGACGATGGGTTGGGTTACCAGGTGACGGTGGTGGGATACCCGGCGAATTTTAACAATTGGAAAACGGCGGATGACTCCGATTATGAGTGGATTCGGATGGAGAAGACGCTGACAACGTCTGACAGGGAAAAGATTTCTGCTATCGTAAAATAAGGCTATCACAGTATGAATATAAATAATCTACGTATGAAAAAAGTATGGTTTTTGCTTCTGGCAATGGTATGGGGCGCGGGTGCGCAGGCGCAAATTGTTTCGTCCCGAAGTGTGAGTGTGCGTGCTACGCCGAGTCATCCGACGGAAATTCAGTGGTTTTTGCGCGGTGGCTTGAATGTTATGGGGTTTGCCGGCGATGGGGCCGAGAATTTGGATAAGAAGTTGGGCTACAGCTTGATGTATGGTTTTCAGCGGCCTGTGGGAAGTATCGGTACCTATTGGGGCATGGCGTTCGGATTGGGTTCGCGCGGTTATAAATTTGAAGTGGATGGGATGGAAATGAATGTGATGGCCCATGCGGTGGAGGTGTCTCCTTTTACTTTCGGATGGAAATATGGCCTGACGGAAGCTGTGAAAGTGGATGTGCATCTGGGCGTTTTTGCGCGTGCCGATTATACCGGGAAGGCGAAATTGAAAAACAAAAAGCAGGAAAAAAGTGTCGGTATGGGTGATTGGGAAGAGGAACTGGATGTGGATTGGAATCGCTTCGATGTGGGCTTGAATGCAGGTTTCGGGGTCTGGTACGATCGTTTCAATCTGGATTTTACCTATCAGCGCGGGTTTGTGGAGGCGGCGAAAGATAGCGAACTTTATACCAGCAACCTGCTGATTCGTTTAGGTGTGGCTTTCTAAGGGGAAAATAAGAATAGGGAACGCAGCGTTTGTCTATTTTTCAGAGAAGGTGCAAACGTTGTGTTGTCTTCGTAAAATAGAGCGTATGAGGAAACTGGGCAGAGGAATAGTAGGATTTCTCTTGGTATGGATAGGGGCTACGTGGGCTGTAGCGCAGACAGGTGCGGCAGGGGGAATGCTTTATCCGCTCGTGGATAACGGCGGGCGGTGGGAGGTGGCCGGGTTTGTGCCGTTCGAACATTTGAAAGAGGAGGAAATCTATGCGAACGCTTTTTTATGGGCGGTGGAAGAGGTTTGTCCTAAACAGTTGGAAGGAATGTCCGGGATTGATGGGGAGGCCAAAACCTTCGCCTGCGATTTCGTGCTGGCTTCGG
>DBFJSK010000554.1:0-5080 GCA_048403675.1 Tannerellaceae bacterium
CACCACCATCGGCCACGGCAACCGCGGCAAAGGGCGCCTTTCCAACGTCCTCAACTCCGGCCTGTTCAGTTCGATGGACGATAAGGGCGACGTGATGGGCGTCTTTGCCGGCCACATCCATAGTTGCGACTATATCGGCATTCATTACGGCATCGCCCTCGGCTTCGGCCGTACCAGCGGCGCCGAGGCTCATTGCCCGATGGAGCGCGGCGGCCGCGTAATCGAACTCATTGAAGGCCAGTTCCGGTTCGATACCTGGATCGCCACCCCCGCCGGAACCGAGATGGCTTACTACTATCCCTCCGGTATTTCTTCCCTCGACGAAGAAAAGCTGCCTTACCAGGGCGCACTCGACGTGTCTCCCACCACCCGGGGCGTACACTACACCTACTACGAAGGCCAGTACCGATCGACGTCCGACCTGACGGCGGCCACAGAGGTGAAAACCGGCACGCAACCCGGCTTCTCCATCCTCGACGCGGCGCGGGAAGACTATTTCGGCTACGCCTTTCACACCTGGATTCAGATACCCCGGCGCGGCGTCTACCGGTTCTATACCTACTCCGACGACGGCTCCGAATTACTTATCGACAACCAGGTGGTGGTCGATAACAACGGCTCCCATTCGGCGCGCTATGCCAGTGGAAAAGTCGCCCTCGATGCCGGGTTTCACGATCTGAAACTGCTGTATTTCGAAAGTTATATGGGCCAGGAATTGGAAGTGGGCATCGCCAGCCGCGACCGGGCGGAAGCGCTCGTGCCCGACAGCATGCTGTTTATACCCCGGTAATCACGCACCCATAAGGCCCCGCATCGTCCGCTTTTTGGGGGGGGAAGAACGAACGATACAACCTGTTTCGATACATGTTAGCACCTTAAATACATACTCACCCGCGACCGGGATACAGGAGTGAATAAGCTACATATCACCCCTGTATCCCGTCCGTTCTATACCCCGTTTATCCCATGTCTACAGAAATAAACCATCTCATTATCCAGATCAGGAAAGGGAACAAGCTCGCTTTTTCCCAACTCTTCCGTATGTACTATCCCAAACTCTTTTCCTTTATCTACCAATTGCTCAAAGACCGGCCGCTCACCGAGGAAATCACGCAAGACGTATTCCTGCGCCTGTGGATCAACCGGGAAAAGATTAACCTCGATCTATCGTTCGATTCCTACCTCTTTACCATTGCTAAGAACATCGTACTCAACTTCTTTAAGAAAAAAGAAATCGAGCAACGCTACGTCGATCACACCCTGCAATCCGCGGATACCGAATACGTCGATGTAGAAGAAGATTTCTACTTCAAAGACCTGCTCTATATCATCGAACAAGCGGTCAGCGAGATGCCGCCCCAACAACAAAGAGTATTCCGCCTCAGCCGCGAAGAAGGCTTGTTGAATGCCGAAATCGCCGAAAAACTGGGCATTTCCAAGCGAACGGTTGAAAAACATATCTGTTCATCGCTTACCCATCTGCGCAAGGTGATCGAAAAAAACTACCTCTTTTTCTTTCTCTAAAAAAAATCGTTCTTTTTTTTAATTTTCACTACGTGTGCCGCCCAGCTTCCTTGTATTACTTATAAAAGACAAAAATGAAGGAAGAAGATTTAAAAAATATATGGAATCATCCCACGGCCAACCCGTCGAACGAAGAAGTAGGAAATGCCCTGAAACAACTCTTGGCAAGAATCTCCTTATATGAAAGAATGTTTACCGAAAAAAGGAGGATAAGTCGGAAAAAATACGGGCTGTTGAAGATAGCCGGCATCCTGTTATTACCCCTCTTCGCCTCCTTTTTTACCTACCTTTCGATGAAAGACCGCATCGAAGTGCGCGAATCCCTCGTCAGCTACGCCGAATACGCCGCCCCCTTGGGCGAACGCCGCGAAATCGTACTGCCTGACAGCAGCCGCGTCTGCCTCAACTCCGGTTCCGTACTGCTTGTACCCGAAAAATTCGTCGGCGCCGACCGCACCCTTTACCTCGTAGGCGAAGGCTATTTCAAGGTAGCTTCCGACAAGGAAAAACCTTTTAAGGTAAAAACTTCCGTGTTGGAAATCGAAGCCCTCGGCACCGAGTTTTCCGTGTCCGCCTATGCGGCCGATTCCGAAGTAGACGTTATCCTGGCCCGCGGTTCCGTACGCCTTTCCGCCCTCGACAGCCCTGCGGCCGAGTCCCTGATTATGCTGCCCGACCACCAGTCCGTCTACGACCCGCAGGCCCACGGTTTCCGGGTAAACAAGGTAGACGCCTCGCGGTGTACTTCCTGGAAAGAGGGCGTGCTGATCTTCGACAAAACCCCCATCGCCGAGGTACTGCGCCGCATCGAGATTCAGTACGGCGTCCAGATCCGGTACGACCAGTCCGACCGGCGCATCACCAAACACGCCGTCACGGCCAAATTTGTGCGCAACGAATCGCTCGTCGATCTCCTCGACATGCTCTCGGATATTATCCACTTCAACTACCGGTTAGTCAACAATCAAGTACTCATTAAATAAAGGATGTGCCTATGAAATGAAACGAAATGAAATGCAATGAACCTCAAAAAAAATCCAGTAAAAAAAGCAACTAGCTGAAAAATCTATCTTTAGGGATCTTTTTTCCCTGTCCATTTAAAACTAATACGTATGAATACCATTAAAAACAGGTTATGTAGCGCTGCATTGGTGTGCTCGGGATGGCTTTTGTTTACGTCTCCGGCCCTGGCAGCCCAGTCGCCCGAACTGATCGAAAGCAGCCGGGTGACGTTAGATATGAACAATGCAACCCTCAAAAATGTATTTGACCGGATTGAAAAGCAAACCAATCTGCTCTTTGTGTACAGCAATGCCGAGGTCGATAACCAACGCCTGGTTTCCATCAAGACCGAGTCCGAATCGGTGCAGGCCATTTTGCAACAAGTGCTCGAAGGCACCGATCTGGTGTATTTCGTCAACGACAAATACATCGTGCTCAACCGGGCGAAAGCCGCGGCGCCCCAGCAAGCCACCCATTCCGTGAGCGGTACGATCCTCAACGAAGCCGGCGAAACCATTATCGGCGCCAACGTGTCGGTGAAAGGCAACAGTTCGGTAGGTACCATTACCGATTTGGACGGCAAATTCACCTTGCAGGTGCCCGAGAATGCTGTGCTGACCGTTACCTATGTGGGCTATATTCCCACCGAGATCAAGGTGGGCAACCAACGCAATTTTTCCGTTGTCCTGCACGAAGACACCCAGAATCTGGACGAGGTCGTGGTGGTGGGCTACGGCGTACAGCAGAAGCGGGACATCACCGGCTCCATCGCCAATATCAAAGGCGATAATCTCAAGGACTTGCCGGTGGCTAATTTGTCGAACGCTCTGCAAGGCAAGGCGGCCGGTGTGGATATTGTATCCGACGGCGGTTCACCCGGCGCCGAACCGGTGATTCGCGTGCGTGGTACGGGCAGCATGAGCGCCTCCAATCCGCTGGTGGTGATCGACGGGGTGCCCTCGGGGAAAATCTCGGACGTGAACCCGAACGACATCGAGACGATCGAAGTGCTCAAAGACGCTTCCTCGTCGGCGATTTACGGTACCCGGGCGGCCAACGGCGTGGTAATCATTACCACCAAACGAGGCAAAAAGAACGTGAAAACCAATGTGGATGTCAATGCCTATTACGGCCTTTCGAACGTGAGCAAAACCCTCGACGTGCTGACGGCTCCCGAATTGGTGATGCTCAAAAAAGAACGTTATCAGAACGACGGCCTCGGTGTCAACTCCTTCTGGAACGATCCGTATTACGCCACGCAACGTACCGACTGGCAGGACGAACTGTTCAATCAGGGTAACGTGGCCAATGTGGACGTGCGCCTGTCGGGCGGCAACGAGAAGTCGAACTATATGTCGAGCATCGGCTATTACAAGGAAGACGGCATCATCATCAATTCCGAGTTCGAACGCGTTTCCCTTCGCCTGAACTCGGATCATCAGATTAACAGCCGGCTCAAAATAGGGCAGAGCTTCCAGTATACCTACCGGCATTGGTCGAATCCCAGCACGCAGTCTGTTTATTCGGGCGTGGTGTGGCAGGCGCTTCGGTTCAATCCGGCCATCCCTTGCCAGGACGAAGACGGCAATTGGGGCTCGGCGGTGGAAAATAACGAGTTGGGCGACATCAACAACCCCATTTATGAACTGGAAACGGAACGGCATCAGCTTACCAACCACGGTTTCCTGACCTCCGTAACGCTCGATTATAAAATTACCGACGATCTGTACCTCAAAGGCAATGCTGCTTTCGACGGAAGCATCTATTCCACCAAGACGTTCTATCCGATGGTAAGCCAGCAGATGCGCAAGCGCAACGACGCCGAGCTGACGCGGGAATACCAGGAGCGTTATTCTTTCCTGGGAGAAGCGTATCTGGCTTATAAAAAGGACTTCAACAACCTGCATAGCATCAACGCCACGGCCGGCGTCTCGGCCCAGAAGAGCAAGGGCGAACACTATAGCGCGACGATGAAAACCTTTGCCGACGAAGACGAGAACCAGTTGGTGTTCGATAACGGCTCGACGATGGGCTCCATCAGCGGCAATTATTATACGGAAACGGCGCTGGCTTCGTATTTCGGCCGGGTGTTCTATTCCTACAATAGCCGGTATTTGCTGACCGCCACGTTTCGCGCCGACGGTTCGTCGAAGTTTCCCGAAGGCAAACGTTGGGGCTATTTCCCGGCTGTTTCGCTGGGCTGGCGTTTGTCGGAAGAGAGTTTCCTGAAAGATGTATCGTGGATCGACAACCTCAAACTGGTCGGCGGCTGGGGCTTGCTCGGCAACCAGGAAGTGGCCGACTTGCAGTATTATACCGTGATGAAGAAGAATATCGATTACGGCAATAAATATACCTTCGGTGCGAACAAGGTAGGGGGCGCCCGGATCACCAGTCTGGCCAATACGAATATCACCTGGGAAAAAACGGGCATGACGAACATCGGCATCGACGGCGCCTTCTTCGATCAGAAACTAACCTTCTCGGCTACCTGGTTCGATAAAAAGACGATGGACATGTTGGTGCCCACCGTGGTGGTCGGAACGAACGGACG
>DBFJSK010000555.1:0-16844 GCA_048403675.1 Tannerellaceae bacterium
TTCTTCTACAAAATTCATCGTATTAAATTATATCATATTAAGTTATCGCTGTTCTACAACGCGTCGGGCAAAGGTACGACTTTTGCGGAGATTCTTATAAAGAGGTGCCTATAATTATTGGGGAAGGCCGAAAAGGGCGACATTGGCCGCCAATTGCGCGCCCAGTTGGGAAGGGGTGAGCTGCAAGGCGGCAGCCAGACGGGCATAGACTATCCGGATGGCGGATTTTCGGATTCCACCGGGTTGATCGGTTTCGTTGGTTCCACTCATTTCGTCCGTTTCGGCAAAAAGACAACCGGGCCATGCCGCCCGGGCGGCCTCCGGATGAAAACGAACTCCGAAAGAAAGACGGAAACCCTGATCCACCAATTGAGCGGCTAAGATGCCGTTTCCCCGAAACCCGTGAATAATCCAAGGTTGGGACGGCGCCAAGCGTTTTTTAGCCGCAATCAGCTCGGGCCACGCTTTTACGCAATGAATAAGAAGCGGTTTACCGCAGGTTTCGGCCAACCGGGCCTGGGCTTCGAAAAGCGTAAGCTGTATACGTAGAGGAACACCCCGCCGTTTGTCCAGCCCCGCTTCTCCGATGGCCACATATTCCGGAAGGGAAACTAGGCGTTTCAACGTATCGAATTGGCGGGAAATATCGCCTATATACCAGGGATGGATTCCGGCGGAAAAGTACACAGGCCGGCTACCGTACGGCGGCGGGGAAACCTGGCCGTCGGTTCCGATAAGGGTGTTTACGATGGCGGTTACATCCGGATCGGACGGCAGTTGGTGTGTATGTATATCGTAATAGTTCATCGTGCGGGGTATGGGAGGTCAGGGTACGGGGTCATAACCGCTGCCCCCCCAGGGATGGCAACGCAACAGACGGCGAACAGCAAGGTATACTCCTTTGAAGGGGCCGTGTTTTTTAAGAGCCTCGACGGCATATTCCGAACAGGTAGGAGTAAACCGGCAGGAAGGGGGCGTAAGCGGGGAAATACAGGCCCGATAGAAATATACGGGCAGTAGGAGCAGAATGGTGAAAATGCGGCGCATCAGGCTTTCTCCCGGAGTAGCCGGACAGCTTTGGTCATGGCTTTTTCCATTTCCCGGAAGGAATGGATTTCTTTGTCGATATAGAGAAAGGCCACCAATAATTTTTTATTTTCGCCGGCCAATTGTTCGGTCAGTTCGGGTTTGCGCATCCGGTAGGCTTCGCGTACCTGCCGTTTGACCTGATTGCGTTTGACGGCGCGTTTGAATTTTTTCTTGGAGACGCTTACCAGCATCGAGACGGGTACGTCGGGGCCGCTTTCCACAGGTAAGTAAACCACCCGCAGTGGAAACGCTACAAATGATTTTCCTTCGGCAAACAGAAGGTCGATGTATCGTTTCCACGACAGGCGTTCTTCTTTGGCAAGCGTGTACCTGGGTGTCGTCATGCTTTATTTGGAGCCCGACTGTTTCTTGAGGTAAAGTTCCAGGGCGGCCGTCATCGACGGGGCTTCGGGGGTGGGGGCTTCTACATCGAGCCGCAGCCCGGCGTCTTTTACCGCTTTGGCCGTAGTGGGGCCGAAACAGCCGATTTTTATATCTTCTTGTTTGAAGTCGGGAAAGTTTTTCAACAGCGACGAAATGCCGGAGGGACTGAAAAAGACCAACATGTCGTAGTCGAATTTTTCGTCTTTCGAAAATTCGTTGCTTACCGTACGGTACATCACGGCTTTCGTAAAGTTGATTTTTTTAGCTTCGAGCATCGACAGCAGATCGTCTTTGTGCACGTCGGATACGGGTACCAGGTATTTTTCTTTGGGATGTTTGGCTACTACTGTTACCAGATCTTCCAATTTGCCGTTTAGTCCGAAAAAGATTTTCCGCTTGCGGTAAACGATATATTTTTGAAGATAAACGGCAATGGCTTCCGTCATACAAAAATATTTCATGGTTTCCGGAACGGTCACCCGGAGTTCTTCGCACAGGTGGAAGAAATGATCGATCGCCGTACGGGCCGTAAAAATAACGGCCGTATGATCCAAAATGGAAATTCGCTGCCCTCTGAATTCTTTAGAAGAGAGCGCTTCAACTTTGATGAACGGACGGAAATCGATTTCCACACCGTACTTTTCTGCAATATCGAAATACGGGGATTTCTCGGATGCAGGCTTCGGTTGCGACACCAGCAATTTTTTGATATTTAATGCCATAGAGTACTAGCCTCGATAAAGTTATACAAATAAACGATACCCTTATAAAGAAACACCAATGGTAAAATTTCTTGGCCGCAAAGGTACAAACTTATATACAATATACCAGTGCTTTTCTTGTGAAATATACGTATTGTCTTATAAATTATTACAAAACGACACAAAATATAGAAGATTACAAACAACACAACAGGTACTGTCAGTGAGGCTCCTACAAACACCAGCCAGAGCACCGGCAGGTAAAGCAAAACGCCCCAGGCGCCGATAATGGCATTGTAATTGGTTTTCCAGAAACGGTATTTGGCCTTATCGACGAAGACGCAGCCGAACAGGAAATAAAAACATTGTTTTCCCCAGTAGAAGAGTACAAGGAGCAGGAATAAGACGAGGATGGATAAAAGGATGGTATATTCTTTCAGGTAATTCACATAGCCGTACGCGCGACCGATGGCGAACAGGCCGATACTACAGAGAAAAAGGGCCTGAAAGGTCATGAAATGGCGGAAAAACCATTCGTTGCCGGCGTCTTTGCGGGATAGATTTTGCCTTTCTTTGATGAAAACGACGTCTCTGAGCATTTTTAAAAACAGGCGATAGTTCGCGCGGAATACAAGGGCGAAAAAGATGAAAAGGGCCAAGAGGAGGGAAAAGATTACATCATCCGCCACTTGCCCGTCGCCCAAACGTATACCCACATATCCTTCAAAAAGCTCCATTCCCTGCTAATTAGAGGGGCAAAGATAGGTATTTTAGGCATGGAATTAATGTTTTACAGGATTATTCACATTTGCGGGAAAGAGATGCGGGGATTTTTCGTACATTCGTTTTTCCATACAAAAACGATTTATATGAAAATTATCGATACGGCTTTGCTCGACCGAACCACCCGCCAAGCGTTGCAATCGCCCAGGCGCAGGATGAATTATAATTTCCACCAAGAGCTCGACGATCCGGTTAACCGCTTGCTGAACGCCGTGGAACCGGGTACCTATGTACGTCCGCATCGCCATCTTCACCCCGAGAAGGAGGAGATGTTTCTCGTATTGCGGGGCCGGGTGGCAGTATTTACCTTCGATCCGGCCGGCGGCATTACCGAGACTATCGTACTCGATCCGGCTGCGGGCCGCTATGGGGCGGAGATCAAAGCCGGCGTTTGGCACGGTTTACTGGTACTTCGTTCGGGTACGGTTATTTATGAAGTGAAAAAAGGCCCTTATGCACCGCTGGTTGCGGAGGATCTGGCGCCTTGGAGTCCGGCTGCCGAGGATGAAAAAGCAGTTAAGGCCTTTCTTGAAAAGCTGGAGAAGGAAGTGCCCCTGGTTTGACGCAGCGTATCAATACCTTCTCGCCGCCGGCCAGGGTGGTGGCCAATAAATAGGTGTCGCCTCCCTCTTTGAGTTTTAAGCGTTTGCGTAATTCATCGGCGGAAAGGGGAAAATTCCGCACGGTGAGATTGGCCTGCGGAAGGGCCCGGGTAATATTTTTCAGGTTTTTTCCATGAAAAGGGATGATTTCTTCTACCTGGAATATACGGCCGGGGAAGTCGGCGATCCGGCTATCGGAAGTATACAAATGGCTGCTGACATGCAGTTTGTTCAATTGCATGCGGGCGGCTATGCTTTTAAAAGCGCCGGCTTTCAGGATGGACGCATTCGGCTCGTATACATACGAGCCGACGGAGCAGGCCAGTAGTGTAGGGGCGTTCGTTTCTTCGGCAAGCGTAAAGGAATAGGTTTCTTTTTTTCCGGAAGCGGTAAAATTCACGCAGTTGATAAGGGGAGAAAAAACGGGTGCGCTGGCGGGATCTTGGCCGGCATCCTTTTCTTGCGCTGCGTTCCAGGCGTCCTTTTCGATCACAAAAATCAATTCTTTACATTCGTTGCGTACCGATAAGATATGTACGGCCACGGTACCAGGCAACAGGTCAAGCGTCAATTTCAAATCGGCCATCGGGGATAGTTTGGCCACGACGCGGGGCGCTTTTTCCAGCAAACGGGGCAAAAGAAGGGTTAAATCGGGCTGGCAGTCGCTCAAAGCAAATACGCGCCGGTTGCCTTCGCCTCGCCGGGCGGGATCGATGTAGAAGGTTTCCACGTTTTCCAAGGTGTCGAATAAAGCGGTGGAATCGCCTTCCATCACCCGGATGTTATCGGCTCCGAGCTGGGCGAAATTATGACGAGCCGCTTCGGCATAGGCCGCAAAACGTTCGATATAGACGACGCTGGCAGCGCGTTGGGAAAAATAATACGTGTCGATCCCGAGACCGCCGGTTAAGTCGCACAAGGTTTCTCCGGGGGCGATCAGGCCGGCTTTGTATAAAGCGGTAGCTTCCGACGAACATTGTTCGGCAGCCATGCGGGCGGGGAAATAAAGGGTGTCGTTGCGATACCAAGCGGGCAGTTTGTCGCGGATTTGCCGGCGTGCGGCGATTTGTTCGACGGCTAGGGGGACATCGATTCCGGGATAGCGGGAAGCGCTTAGCAGCAGACGGTTCAAGTCGTCCGAAGCATGTTCGCGAAGGAAAGCTCGAAAAGTATCGTTCTGTTTCATGGGAACAAACTTACATAAAAACCTCCGGATCGGGCATCCCCGCCGTTGGAAAATAATGTTATCTTTGCCTCCTTCTTACCTGAAATCAACGTGTGTATATGAAAAGGAAGTACGATTTTATTTTGATGGATCTCGACGGAACGGTGACCGACCCGGTAGAGGGAATTACGCGGGCAGTGGCGTATGCGTTGGAGGGCATGGGCATTCCGGTTGCCGACCGGCGTACGCTTTGTCCTTTTATCGGGCCGCCCTTGCAGGATTCTTTTCGGGAATTTTTCGGTTTCAACGAGCAGCAAATAGCGGAGGCGATCGTACGTTATCGCACGTATTTTTCGGCAAAAGGAATTTTTGAAAATGAAGTGTATCCGGGAATGGAAGAATTTTTGCGCAGACAAACAGAGCGCGGTAGCCGTATCTACCTGGCTACGTCGAAACCTGAACTCTTTGCGCAGAAAATTCTGGCGCATTTTCAGCTTTCCGCTTACTTTACAGGAATTGCAGGGAGTTCTTTGGATGGAAAAAGAACGGAAAAAAGCGATGTGATCCGTTATCTTTTCGATACCTATCCGCTCATTGATCGGAACGCCACCGTCATGATCGGCGACCGGAAATTCGATGTGGAAGGGGCGCATCAGGAGGGGATTCCGGCTATCGGCGTATTATACGGATACGGCAGCCGCGAGGAATTAGAAAAGGCCGGCGCCGATTTTCTGGCGCACGACCTCGACGACCTCGACGGGCTGCTGGGAGAATAAAAAGAAATACGCTTTCCCTTTCTTCCGGATTCGGGGTATCAGTATCCTACGGTAAACCGTTCGCGGTGATGACTTCCCTCTTCCAATTCGTCGATCATCGCCACGGCGTAATCTTCTACCGAAATATGGCTTTTGCCGGTTTCGTCTACGACCAAATCGTCTTTTCCCATCCGGTATTGTCCGGTGCGTTCGCCCTTCGACAGCTCTGCCGCGGGGCTGAGAAACACCCAGTCGATTTCTTTTTCCGGAAGCAAAAGATCGGTGTATACCTTGGCCAGGCTTTTAATACCTGCCAAGAGTTTGGGCGGAACGTCGGGTTCGTCCATCAATAGTTTGCCGGGACTGACGTATAAACTACCGGCTCCCCCCACAATCAATAAACGGGGTACACGGCTCCAATGAGCGGCGTTCAGGATAGAATGGTAGCCGTCGAGCGTTTCCTGGTAAATAGAAGGGTTCGTCCACCCGGGATTGAAGGCACTAATTACAGCGTCTTGTCCTTTCATTTGTTCAGCCAGGAAATCGGTATCGGTCACATCCCCTTGGATGACTTTCAAAAGGGGATGTTTTATCTTTAACAGGGCCGGAGCGCGCGCAATGGCTGTCACCTGGTAGCCTCGGTCGAGGGCCTCTTTAAGAATCGCGGAGCCGACGAAACCGGTGGCACCTATCAAAACAATCTTTTTCATATCTATAAAATTATATGCTTATAGATAAAACAAAAGAAAAAACGTTTTGATTATTTCTGAAAGACTTTCGTCGATTTTATCACGACATCATGCAAAGGCCGGTCATGCTTATCAGTTTTGACCAACGACATTTTTTCTACAATATCCACCCCTTCCGTTATTTCGCCGAAAATAGTAACCGATCCGTCCAGATGGGGCACGCCGCCGATGGTTTTATACAGCTCACGGCGGTCGGCCGGAATGACGGCTCGCCCCAGTTGGGCAAGCGTATCTTCTACCCGGATAAGGGCTTCCACATGCCAAAGGTTGGTGAGGGAATCGATTTTCAGGGAATCGGCAGCAGAAAGCGTCCGGCTCGAATCGAGTGTAGGCAAGGGATGTTCTTCTTGCAAGGCTTTCCGGAATTTATAGTAAAGCCAGTTCCGGCGGATTTCATTGATGCGCGCTTCTTTTTCGTCGAGTTCCTGATCGGTAAGCTTTTTCCCCTGGACAAAGCAAAATTGCGTGCCGGCCGAGGCGCGTTCGGGGTTATCGGCATCGATTTCTTTGGCATCGATCAAGGCGCCCCGTTTGTTGAAATGAGTAGGCAAAATTTCCGCGGGAACCGTATAGCCCCCGTCGCCATCGCCGTACACCACACCCGGTTGGCGCGCTTTACTTGTCGGATCACCACCTTGTACCACAAAGTCTTTGATAATCCGGTGGAAAAGCATGCCTTCGTATTCGCCGGACTGGGCTAGACGGATAAAATTATCCCGATGTAAAGGAGTGTCGTCGTAAAGCTTCACCGTGACGTCTCCCATTGTGGTGGAAATCTTCACATACACGGGTTTATTCGGATCAAGCGTTTTCGAACCGCAAGCGGTCAGTCCCAAGAGGAGGGATAAGGAAAGAAAGAGCAGTTGTTTCATATCGTATTCTTTTTTACAGGTTATCTGTTGGGCAGTGAACCGATTATTTTTTTACAGAAGAAACATCGGTCGAGGTTTCCTCTTCTTTCAACACCAGCATTCGGCAGGCTTTACAATCGAATTGCAGCCTCAGCCGCGTTTCTTTATAAACCAGGTAATAAGGTTCTCTATAAGGAGAAGGCTGTTTCTGGTAAGTCGGACACCAGCCCAGGCTATAACGCAAGCAATGTTTGGCAAACATTAAAGGAACGCCACGGGGAGCCAGTTGTTCGAAAGCCGGTTCGATTTGCTCCACGCCGTGTCGCTTGTAAAAGGAGGCGGCCAGGCTGTTGGATACATTTCCCAGGTAAGTCAAGCGTTTTTCGGGAAAAGGGTTCGGCGATAAGGATTCGCGATGCGGCGCTAAGGGGCGACGATAACGTATCCGGCGCACCGCCAGCAATTTTTCGACCACTGCGCGTCGCATCTCAGCCAACAAGGAAGAGGGAACAAACCAGTTTTCCGTCATCTCCACCTTCACTTCCTCCGCCTCGAACGGCGTTTGTCCCAACTTCGACAATTGCACCCGGATATTATCGGCCTGATCCCGGCGAGCCGGTTCCTTCTGAAACACTTGGGTACAAACCGCCTGCGCGCCGGTTTCATCCGTCATGCCGACGGAAAAACCGAAAGGATGGTCACGAAATTCGATCCGGACACTGAGTTTTCGTTCGGAAGAGGGTTTGCTTAATTGCTTTTCGAAAGCCAGATCGTAATTCCGATATAAAGGTGTCTTAGGCGCTAAGGGAGGCATTTCCAACGGAAATACGCGGTTGTCTTCCACCCGGTTGACGCGAAAACCTTCCAACTCTCCACGCGGGTTAAAAAAGACCAGGCCGTCGCCGTTATTCAGCGGTTTAAGACCGGCTACCGTAAAGGACTTCCCTTTGATTTCTTTCACTGTACCGATCGGTTCCCCCAGCGATTTAGGGGTATGAAAAGCCGTCATATCGCCGGTGCGTCCATGCAGGAAAAAGGAAGTGAACCCCCGGTTAAAGCTTTTTTCCACGGCCGGTTCGAACGAGAAGGTGGAAACCCCGGCCGAAGCCCGTTCGTATTCGGGCCGACGCGACAAGATTGCGTCCAATTTCGTCCGGTAATAAGCCGTCACATTCTTGACATACGAAACGTCTTTCAAACGTCCTTCGATTTTAAGCGAAGAGGCGCCTGCATCCAGAAGCGCTTCCAATTCTTCCGAACGGTTCAAATCTTTGAGGGAAAGCAAATGTTTGCCGGCCACGATTTCACGACCGTCGGCATCCACCAAGGTATAAGGCAAACGGCAATATTGGGCGCATTCCCCGCGATTGGCACTCCGTCCGCTCAGGGCGGCACTCAGATAACATTGCCCGCTGTAGCTGACGCACAAAGCGCCGTGCACGAATACTTCCAATGGAACGGTCGTCCCAGCGTGAATAGCGCGAATTTGGTCGAGCGTAAGTTCGCGAGCCAGCACCACCTGGGTAAAGCCGGCAGCCTCCAGAAAACGCACTTTTTCCACCGTGCGGTTGTCGGTTTGCGTACTGGCATGCAAAGGAATGGGAGGTATATCCAATCCGGCAATTCCCATATCCTGCACGATAAGGGCATCGGCTCCCGCTTCGTATAATTTCCGGATTAACCCTTCGGCCTCCTTAAGTTCATCCTCTTTCAGGATCGTATTCAAAGCCACATAGATACGGGCATCATACAAATGAGCGTAGTCGCAAAGTTTCTCAATATCCGCCAAAGTATTACCCGCAGCCGCCCGGGCACCGAACTTGGGTGCGCCGATATAGACAGCGTCGGCCCCGTGATTAATCGCTTCAATCCCGCAGGTAAGATCCCGGGCCGGAGAAAGCAATTCGATTTTGCGTGTAGCGGTAGCTCCTTTCATACGGATAATGGATTATAATTCGGCCATCTGGCTGATCGCTTCGATACGGAACGGCGTTTCCTGGTACACATAATAGTTCAGCCAGTTGGTGAAAAGCAAATTGGCATGCCCGCGCCACCTGACTACCGGGCCTTGGGCCGGATCGTCGTTGCGATAATAATTACGGGGAACAGCAATCGGAAGCCCTTTGTTCACATCCCGAACATATTCGTCGTTCAACGTATAAGGCGAATATTCGGAATGACCGGTGATGAAAAATTCGCGGCCGCCGCGAGCCATTGCCATGTAGACGCCCGATTCTTCGCTTTCCGAAAGCAAGGTAAGCCCCGGCGCTTTCAGTATATCTTCCCGGCGCACCTCGGTATGCCGGCTGTGAGGTACATAAAACTCATCGTCGAAGCCCCGGAAAATGGGCAGGAAAGGCTCGCGCAAGGTATGGCGGAATACGCCGAACATTTTGGCCGGGAGTTCATATTTAGGCACGCCGTAAAAATGGTACAGCCCGGCTTGAGCGGCCCAACAAATATACAACGTAGAAGTCACATGCGTCCGCGCCCAATCGAATATATGAGTAATTTCATCCCAATAGCCCACCTCTTCGAAGGGCATTTGTTCCACCGGCGCGCCAGTTATAATCATCCCGTCGTAATAATCGCCGGCAATCTCGTCGAAATCCTTATAAAATTCTTTCATATGTTCGATGGGCGTATTCTTAGGGGTATGCCCTTTGATTTTCATAAAGTCGAGTTCGATCTGCAAAGGCGTATTGCTCAACAAGCGGATCAAATCGGTTTCCGTCGTTATTTTCAGGGGCATCAAATTAAGCACGACCACTCTGAGCGGGCGAATATCCTGTTCGGAAGCCCTCAGGGAATCCATCACGAAGATATGTTCCTGCTTCAATAATTCGATAGCCGGCAGGTTTTTCTGTAAATTTAATGGCATGGTATCCTTATATTTAGTCCGTTTGTTTTTGTTCCGAAGGTAAGAAAATACGAATCGAGTGCGTAACCAAGCCCCTGTTTCAGACCCGATCCCCCCTTTTCGCTTTTCTTTGGGCAAAGATAGTACAAACCGAGAGCAGAAACAAGCTCGGCTTGGTTATGCCCAGGCACAACCTGTCTTCCCTTTCCCGGGCAAAGATAACACAAAACCAATGCAAAGTCAAGACCACTTATTCCTGCCGAGGCGCCACCTATCTTATCACGCTCGAAGCAAAGATAAGGATTCCCCCGAAGTTAGCCTTACCCGGGAGAAAGGTATTTCAATACCCCCCGCCCAAGGCCTTATACAAATACACCACCGACAACAACTCGTCGAGCACCGCATTATTCAACCCGATCTGGGCATCCAGCAACCCACGCTGCGCATCCAGCACATCCATATAACTCGTCACTCCGTTGATATATTGCAGTTGAGCCAGATCCAGGTATTTCTGCGCAGCCGCTTCCAAGGTAGCCCGGGAAGAACGCACCTCTTTCACCTTCCGGATCGTAATCAACGCATTATTCACCTCTTTGAAAGCCCCCAGCACACTTTTCTGATACGCATAGACTTCCTGTTCGTACCTCGCCTTGGCCACCTTCAGTTTGGCCTTATTTTTACCCATCGCAAAAAGCGGCTGAAGCAGATCGCCGGCCAGAAACCACGCCGGACTTTTAATAAAATTCCCCAACTCCTCACTTTCGAACCCCAGGTTACCCGTCAGCCGTATTTTCGGGAACAAATCGGTATGCGCCACCCCCACCTTCGCATTCGCTTCCCGCAAACGCTGTTCGGCCTGCCGCATATCCGGACGCCGTTCCAACAACGACGAAGGCAAACCCACCGGCAACGCATCCGGCAACACCTGCTCGCTGAGCAATCGTCCGCGGGGAATCTCGCCGGCATAGCGCCCGAGCAACATTGACAAATCATTCTCCTTTATTTTGATTTTCCGCTCCAAGGAAGGAAGCAAAGTTTCGGTACGCGCCAACTCCACCTGCGCCTGACTGTAAGCCGTCTCGGAAGTCAGACCGCCCTCAAAACGCAATTTCGCCAGCCGCAACCCCTCGCGCCGGGCCGCCAACGTCTGTTGTACGATGCCCCATTCCCTATCCAGCGCACACAATTCATAATAACCGGCCGCCACTTCGGCCACGATCGTCAACTGCAAAGCGCGACGCGCTTCCACCGACTGCATATACGCCGCAATCCCCTCCTCATTGGCCCAACGCAGATTTCCCCACAGATCCAGCTCCCAGGAAAGGGCCAGTTTGGCTCCATACTCCGGATCCGGCTTACGGTTGTCGCCTCCGTAATTCAGTTCTTCTTTCTGACCGTATACGCGCGCATCCACTTCCGGAAACATCCGGGCAAACGAAATCCGTTTAGCCGCCATCATCTCCTTAATTTTGGCAGCCGCCATTTTCATATCCTTATTATTTTCGAGCGCAACCGCAATCAACCCTTGAAGCACCGTATCGGTATACAAGCTCTCCCAGGGAATATCGGCTACCGAAGCCGAATCGGCACCCGCTTCTATCTCAGACGGCAGATTCAACTCGGGCCGCGCATAGTCCCGTCCGATTTTACAAGAGGAAAAACCCAGCAAAAGCCCGATCCCCCACACGATATATAATTGTCGTTTCATTCTTTTAAGTTTGTAATCGAATTCGTTATCCGGTTAGCCGCCTTACCGGCGACGCATCACCCTCTCTATCCGCAATTTTCCCTTCAGCTTATAAATCAATACAAAGAAGAAAGGCACCAGGACGATCCCGACCGTAATAGCCACCAACATGCCGAAGAAAACCCCCGTCCCGATACTATGGCGAGAAGCCGAACCGGGGCCGCTAGCCAACACCATCGGCAACATACCCAACACAAAAGCCAGCGAAGTCATCAAAATCGGCCGGAAACGCATCCGGGCGGCATGCACCGCCGCCTTCACCACGTCTACCCCGGCATCCACTTGCACTTTGGCAAATTCCACGATCAAGATCGCATTCTTAGCCGCCAGCCCGATCAAGGTAACCAATCCGATCTGGAAATACACATCGTTTTCCAACCCCGTCAGCCAAACCCCCAAATACGCTCCCAACGCCGCCACCGGCAAGGATAAAAGCACCGCAATAGGCACAATCCAGCTTTCATACTGTGCGGCCAGAAAAAGGAACACAAAAAGAAACACCAACGCCATCACAACACCGGTCTGCCCCCCGGCCTGTTTTTCCTGATAGGAAAGCCCACTCCATTCCAAACCGATATTCTCGGGCAATTTCTCGCGGGCGATCCGCTCCATCGCCGCCATCGCCTCGCCCGTACTGTAGCCCGGAGCCGCCACGGCACTCACCGACGCCGTAGAAAACATATTGAAACGTTTGATTGTACCGGGCCCGGTCGTATACTGCGTCGTACCCAAGGCCGTAAGCGGAACCATCGCCCCGTTTTTGGCCCGTACGAAGAACAAGCCGATATTATCGCGCGTGGCCCGGTAAGGCGCTTCCGCCTGGATATACACCCGGTAAATCCGGTTGAACATATTAAAATCGTTCACATACACCGAACCCAGATACGCTTTCATCGTAGAGAAAATATCCGCCAGCGGGATACCCAGGAATTTGGCCCGGTCGCGATCGACATCAAAATACAATTGGGGAATTTCCGATTGCATAGCCGAAGAAACGCCCTGCAACTGGGGAGCCTGTGCGGCATACAACAAGAAGGTATCGGTAGCACTGACCAGATTATCCCACGTCGCATCGCCGCGGGCCTCCAACTGCATTTCCAAACCGCCGCTTTCCCCCAGACCCGGTATCACCGGCGGCCGGTTTAAATACGCCTTGATCTCCGGATAATAATAAAATTCTTTCCGGGCCGCTTTCATCACATCCTCCACCTTCATCCCCGACGACTTACGCTCTTCCCACGGTTTGAGAATAACCGTCAGCGTAGAGCGGCTCTGCGACGTGCCGATACGCGGGCTGCTGCCGGTGACATTCTGCACATACGCCACAGCCTCCTGCTTTTCAAAATATGCAATCGCCCGATCGGTCACCTGGCGCGTACGTTCCAACGTGGCCCCTTCGGGCATTTCCAGTTCGACCGTAAAAAAGCCCTGGTCTTCCTCGGGAATAAAACTGGTAGGAAGCGCCCGGTTTAAGACGAAAATAGCCACCAATGCCATACCAAACCCGGCCAGTACGCGGCGCGGGTTACAGATAGCCTTTTCCAATATCCGCGTATATTTTTTATTGCCGATCGAAAGCCAGAGGTTGATTTTCCGGAAAACAAACGGTTTTTTGCCGTGAGAAGGCCGGAGGATAATCGCACAAAGCGCCGGACTCAGCGTAAGCGCCACCACGGTAGAAAGCAACACCGACACCACAATCGTCACGGAAAACTGGCGATACAACTGCCCGGTAATCCCCCCCAGGAAACTGACCGGTACGAAAACAGCGGCCAGCACCATCGAGGTCGCGATCAGTGCCCCGGACAATTCCCGCATCGCCTTATGCGTAGCCTCCCGGGCGGTAAGACGTTCTTCGGCCATAATCCGCTCCACATTCTCTACCACCACGATCGCATCGTCCACCACGATCCCGATCGCCAGAATCAAACCCAGCAACGTGAGCATATTCAGCGAAAAACCAAAAATAAGCATAAATCCGAAAGTACCGATCAAGGAAATCGGCACGGCAATTGTCGGGATAAGAGCCGCCCGCCAATTCTGCAACGAGAGGAAAACCACCAAAATTACCAGAAACAACGCCTCGAACAAAGTTTTATACACCTCGTGAACCGATTGGGAAATATATTCCGTCATATCGAACGGAAAATTATATTCCAGCCCTTCGGGGAAATTCCGGCTGATTTCCTTCATGGCCGTCTTTACATTTTCGGCCACTTCCAGCGCATTCGCCCCCGGCAACATATAAATACCCAGGATAGCCGCGTTCTTGCCGTTGATGCCGCTCTCGGTAGCATACGACGAAGCTTCGAGCGATACCCGAGCCACGTCGCTCATCCGCACGATCGAGCCGTCGGCATGGGCACGCACCACAATATCTTCAAACTCCTTGACCGTAGACAACCGCCCCTGCGCCGTAACCGGCAAGGTAATATCCACATCCAATACCGGCTGTTTACCCAATTCGCCGGCAGCCGACTCGCGGTTCTGGTCTTTCAGCGCCTCTTGCAAATCTTTCACGGTAAGCCCCATATTGGCCAAACGATCGGGATACACCCAAATCTGCATTCCGTAATACCGGCTCCCGATATTCGACACCCGCCCTACGCCGGGAATACGGCGCAATACATCGAGCACATTAATCGTAGCGAAATTACTGAGATAAATTTCATCGAATTTCGGATCCTCCGACATCAAGCTGAGCGTCATCAACTGGCTAGGCGCCTGTTTTTCGATGGTGATCCCGTTTTGCACGACTTCCGCCGGCAACCGGCTCTCGGCCAATTTCACCCGGTTCTGAATTTCCACGGCAGCCAGATCCGGATCGGCGGATACATCGAAAGTCACCGTAATACCGAGTCCTCCGGAATTGGAACTGCTACTTTGCATATAGATCATGCCCGGCGTCCCGTTCAGTTCTTGCTCGATAGGCGTAGCGACGGCCTGCGACACCGTCAAGGCGCTCGCTCCCGGATAAGAAGCATTAATTTTCACCACGGGCGGCGTAATCTGCGGATATTGGTCGACCGGCAGCATGGCCAGTCCGATCAGACCCGCAATCACGATCAAGACCGACAAAACCGTTGAAAAGACCGGACGGTCGATAAAAAATCCCGGTTTCATTGTTCCTCCTCCTCTCTGAGCTGACGGATCGCCTTTTCATCGCCCGAAGCAATGGGATGCACCTTCACGCCCGGCACTAATTTATGGTACCCTTCCACCACCACCCGCTCGTTCTCGCCCAGTCCGCGTTCCACCACCAACTTATTCCCGAGTTCGGGCCCGGTCTGTACAAAACGTTTTTCCGCCGTATCGTCGCGCCGGATCACATAAATAAACGCACCCCCTTTTTCAATCGAAACGGCTTTCCGTGGCACCACGATAGAGCGTTCGCGCACGTCCAACAGCAATTTCACCTTTGTAAACTGTCCGGGCAGCAATTTCTGCGCCGGATTCGCCAATTCGGCCCGGACGCCAAACGTTCCCGTTTCAGGATCGACCAGCGGATCGGCAAAATCGACAATTCCTTTCACCGGATATTCCGAATCATCGGCCAAGGTAACCGCGACGGTGGGTTGCCAGGAGCGCGTTGTATCCTGTTCGCCGAATTTTACATTCCGTCGTTCGGCCCGGAGGTAATCGAGAGCCGTCATTTTAAAATCCACTAAGACGGTGTCGCTTTTTACAACCGCCGCCAATTTCGATTTGGCCCCCGGCCCTACCAAGGTGCCTATATCCACGAAGCGTTCGCTGATATAGCCCGATAAAGGGGAAGTAACCGTGGTGTAACTTAATTCCAGTTGAGCCTGGTCGAGATCGGCTTTGCTCATGGCAATATTCGCCTGGGCATTTTCGAGCGCAGCCGTCGCATTATCCAGATCGAGCTGGCTGGCGGCATGCTGCGCATAGAGCGGCGTAAGACGTTCCACGTCGCGTTTGGCTTTAGCCGCCTGGGCTTCGTCTTTTTTCAATTGCGCTTTGGCTTTTTCCACCCGGGCGCGGTATTGGGCGGAATTAATCAGGAAAAGCGGGTCGCCTTGCTTTACCCGTTTTCCTTCTTCGAACAACATCTTTTCCAGATAACCTTCCACCCGTGCATGAATTTCCACGTAACTCGCCGCACGGATACGTCCTACATACTCGCCGAAGATTTGCACATCTTCCTTAGCGGGCTTTTCCACGATGACAATCGGTAATTTAGGTTCTTCCTTGTGTTTGCAACCTGCCATTACAAAGCCCAACAGGGCTGTTGCGAGCAGCATCTTTTCCAATCCTTTTCTGACCATTCTATTTTATACCTAATATAATTATCACTCACTCTGCCATTTATTTACAGAAACAATCATTCCAATTCTGAATGTAAGGGCGTTAAATATCGTTATTCATCTCATAGTAAGCGATATAAGCTACAAGAAGCCATATGCGGCATTCCCTTATAATCCGATAGTTGTAGAAATATTCCCCATTTTCGCGTAGCATTCTACAGACAGGAAACTAGCTATTTACTAAAGTGCGGCAAAGGTAATAAATTCCGGAAAGAGGAGAGGGGGGAAGAAAAAAAAGAAAAGAAGAGAAATAATAAAGGGATTTAAAAATAGCCTGAAAAACCGTTCATTCAAAAGATTTTTCAGGCCACTTCTTTATTCAGACATTCTGTCTTTTGCCTTTTGGGCGGTTTCCTGAGCCGTATGGGCAGCTTCATGCGCTTTTTCTTTCATCGTATTGCCCATTTCGGTCGCTTTTTCTTTAGCGACATTCGCAGCATGCTTAGCACCTTGTTTTATATCGTCGGCCATATCTTTCATGCCTTCTTTGGCTTCATGACCGGCTTCTTTCACATGGTCTTTCGCATTTTGCATATGCGCTTTGGCTTGTTCCTTGGTCATATCGACCTTCATTTCTTTTTCGTTATCCATAGATTTAAAATTTTAAATTCATGGGTATGACAAACGAGATGGATAAAAAGTTCGGTAGTTTAATGAAGTTTGAAAATTGACCGTTTATATTATTGAAGGAAATTGAAAGGATCTGAAAAGCTGAAAACGAAAAAAGGAGTCAGTCCTTTCAGACTAACTCCTTTTCTACTTGCTAAAAACGGCGGCTACCTACTCTCCCACTGTTACGCAGTACCATCAGCGTGACGAGGCTTAACTTCTCT
>DBFJSK010000556.1:0-6464 GCA_048403675.1 Tannerellaceae bacterium
CGGCTGCCACCGGAAAACTTCAGCGTTCCTCTCTACATCACCCCGGGAAGCAGACAGGGCCGGCGAGGCGAAGCAATCCGAAGCGCCGAAAATAAAGGCGCCCGAAAGGAAGAAGCTCAGGGTAAAAAAAATCGTTCGTTTCATAAGTCCGTTTCTATTTGCTTGGAAAGACTTGTTTTCCGGTTGGAAAGCTTGTCCTTAATTTTTTCTATTCTACGTTCTATTTGATGTGGTTCGAAAGATAATAATAAGTTTCCGTAGACGGAAGACTTTCCGTATGATACCGCGTGGAAGCGGTTACACAAAACAAATAGCCCCGCTCCGTATCCAGTGCGACAGGCAGGTAGAGACGCGTGCCCCGGATGCCGGTTGCCAGGATACAGCGGGCGGCATGCGTATCGAGCGTATCGGTGAGGGAATAATAAACCGTATACGTCAGGCTATCGGTTTCCGACGCGGGTTTATCCCACGAAAGTTGCAAATCGCCGCCGACTTTTTCCACCTCGATTTTTTCCGGGGCGGCCGGCACGCGAGCATCGAGCCAGGCAAGCGGGGGGAGTTGGGCGGGATACCGGTAGTAATGGTTTCTCAATTCATCGTAAAGTCCTTTGCGATTGTTCAAAATATTTTCGCATCGGAAGAAAGCGCAACCGGCGGCTCCGTAATAGCGGCTGTAATCGATTTGGTCGGTAATGTCGTTCAAACACCAGTCGGCTTCCTCTTTCTCCATCCGGTAGGCACCCAAGCCCGGTACAACGAAACGACCGCCTGCGTTTTCCACCCAATTATCCACGAAGGGGAAGAAATTATCGTGCAGGTAGTACATCATCGGCACGATCATATCTTGCTTACCGCTCAACAGCCATGCTTTGGGGTCTTGAAAAACGCTCTCGTAGGCCGTCCATCCAGCATTCGGAACCCGGGGAATGCGGTTGTATTTGCCTAAAGGGGAACTGCTTACTTGCACCCAGGGCTTGACGCTTTTTATCCAGTCGTAGATGCGTTCCACCATCCGGTTGATGTTTTCACGCCGCCATTCGGCCAGCGTAGAGCGCTTCCCGTAGCGGTTGTATTGTTTTTTATCCGGAAAGGTTTTGGCTTTTTCAGGATACCGGATGTAATCGAAATGAATCCCGTCCAAATCGTATTGGCTTACTAACTCTTTTACCAGCGAAAGGATGTAATCGGCTGTGCCCGGCACACCGGGATCGAGGTACCATTCGCCGTTATGGTGTTTGCACAGCGCGGGGTGGCGTTTCACCACGGAGCGTTTGCCCTGTTCCCGGACCCGTTTGTCGGTACCCAGGGGAAAAGTGACGAACCAGGCATGGCATTCCATGCCCCGGCGGTGGCATTCTTCGATGGCGAAGGCGAGCGGATCGTAACCGGGCGTTACGCCGTATTTTCCGGAAAAAACATTCGTGGCCGGTTCGATGGCGGAAGGGTAAATCACGTCGCCCCGTTGGCGTACTTGCAAAAAAACGAGGTTGAAATTGGCGTCCTGCAACCCATCGAGCAGTTCGCACAGTTCGGCTTGCTGGGCCTTTCGCCCGGCTTCCGTGGCGGCCGGGCGGCGGGGCCAGTCAAGCCCGTACACGGTGGTCAGCCACGCGGCGCGGATTTCCCTCTTGGGGGGATCGGCGGCGGCGCTGAGGGGGTTATGGAGTAAAAGGAGACTACAGAGTATTAAAAACACACAAACGGACTTTTTCATTTTCCATATATTATGCTGCGCGCAGGATTGCAGGGGCAAAAATAATGATTTTTCGGACTTTTCCCGGCCGGTGCGACGGGAATTATACCGGATGTCGCCACGACGGGGTAAAAAACATGGGACAGAAGACGCATCAGGAACGGTGTCCTTCGGGTGCTGTCTTTGTCCCATGCGGCCGGGGGCGGCGTACTCGTCTTGGGGAAAGACGGGTTATTTTCCTATTTCCGACAAATAGCGTTCGGCTTCGATAGCGGCCTTGCAACCGCTGCCGGCGGCTGTGATGGCCTGGCGGTAGATGGGGTCGGCTACGTCGCCGGCGGCAAATACGCCCGGGACATTGGTGCGCGGAGTACCGGGCACGGTTTTGATGTAACCCGTTTCGTCGGTTTCCAGCCAGGGCTTGAATACTTCGGCATTGGGTTTATGCCCGATAGCCAGGAAGAAGCCGTCGATGGCGATGTCTACCTTTACTTCGTCGGGTTCGCCCATTCGTTTGACCAGGTGAGCGCCTTCCACGCCGCTTTCACCGAAGAGGCCGATGGTGTTATGCTCGAATAAAACGATAATATTGGGGGTATGGAATACACGTTCCTGCATCACTTTCGAGGCGCGCAGGTAGGGTTTGCGCACGATAAGGTAGACTTGCTTGGCCAGGCTCGACAAATAGAGGGCTTCTTCGCAAGCGGTGTCGCCTCCGCCTACTACGGCTACGATTTTTTTCCGGTAGAAGAATCCGTCGCAGGTGGCGCAGGCCGAAACGCCCATGCCTGCGTATTTATGTTCGTCGGGCAGCCCCAGGTATTTGGCGGTAGCGCCGGTGGCGATAATAAGGGTTTCGGTTTCCACTACTTTTTCGCCGTCGATCGTCACTTTATAAGGAGCGGCCGAAAGGTCGCTTTCCGTAACGATGCCCATGCGGATGTCGGTGCCGAAACGGACGGCTTGTTTCTTGAGGTCTTCCATCAGTTCAGGCCCGGTAATGCCGTTGGGATAACCGGGGAAGTTTTCTACTTCGGTGGTCGTGGTCAATTGGCCGCCGGGCTGGATACCTTCGTAAAGTACGGGCGACAGGTTGGCGCGTGAAGCATAAATAGCGGCCGTATAGCCTGCAGGTCCGGAGCCTATGATGAGGCAACGTACTTTTTCATTTGTTGTATTCTCCATATTCTTTCTACTATTAATTATATCACCGTAAATATCTAATGCTTATAGGACTACTTTTTACCTTACTAACGCAGATCGATGATTTCCGCATCAGGAAAATCGGCCTCTTTAAAAACAAAGAAATCGTCGGGTTGGTTTACGTTCGTATTAAGTTTGCCGATCCGAATCGTATGGCGCAGGCCGTTTTTGCTTTCAAGGGTAATCGAGGCCGGGTAATGCGTAAGCTTTTCAATCTGTAATTCTATTTTCAGGATGTCGCCTTTCTTTTTGGGCGTCAGTTCTATATCATAGGCCGCCTTGCCGTTGGGGGCGGTGCTTTCGCCTTTATACACCGGCGTATATCCTTTTTTGTAGGTGCGCAACAATAAGGCCGGATTGGTAAACTGCAATTCGTCGCCGGTAGGGTTGCTGATATTTACTTCGTCGTTGCGGCTGACGTACGTCCATTGGGTATGGCCGTCGAACCAGGTAATCATATCGGGCGTGTTGAGCACGAATTTATCCTCTTTCATGTTGAGGGTTCCTTCGAAGCTTTCGGTAGTCTGCGTAGCATCGGAATGGGTGCGCAGGGTGAAAGCGGCGCTTACGCCGTTGGCGTGGGTATAGGTTGCGGCGGCTTTATCGAGAATAGCGGCCGCGTCGGGCGACTGGGGCAGCGGGATAGCGGCCAGGGTGCGAAAGCCGAAGCCGAAAAGCAGGCACATCAATAAGCCGATGACCGCGATGATATGCCAGATTTTTATTTTTAGTTGTCGTTTCATGTGTGTCAGTTCCATTTCTACAGTGAGCACTTCCATTTCCTCTATCGATTTTATACCGTTTTTTTGTCGTTCTGCCTACTCCGCCGGAACGGTTTTATTTAAGGGCGTTCAACAGTTGTTCCAAATTGTATTCATCCTGAATCAGTACCTGCCGGGCTTTGCTGCCTTCGAAGGGGCCTACGATACCGGCCGCTTCGAGCTGATCCATCAAACGGCCGGCCCGATTGTAACCGATGGCGAATTTCCGTTGGATCAGGGAGGTGGAGCCTTGTTGCTGGATCACGATCAGACGGGCGGCTTCGTCGAAAAGCGGATCGCGGTCGGAAAGATCCACCGAGCCGACTTTCTCGCCGTCGCCCTCTCCTACATACTCGGGCAGCAGGAAGGCGGTCGGGTAACCGACCTGTTCGCCGATGAAGGAGGCTATTTCTTCCACTTCCGGCGTATCCACGAAGGCGCATTGTACGCGGGTCATATCGTTTCCTTGCGAGAAGAGCAGGTCGCCGCGTCCGATAAGCTGGTTGGCGCCCGGCGAGTCGAGGATGGTACGCGAGTCGATCATCGAAGAAACGCGGAAGGCCACGCGGGCGGGGAAGTTGGCCTTGATCGTTCCGGTGATGATATTGGTAGACGGACGCTGGGTAGCGATAATCATATGGATGCCCACGGCCCGGGCTTTCTGGGCGATACGGGCGATGGGCAGCTCTATCTCTTTGCCCGCCGTCATAATCAAGTCGCCGAACTCGTCGATAATCACCACGATGTAGGGCATGAATTTATGGCCTTTTTCCGGATTCAACCGGCGGCTGATAAATTTGGCGTTGTATTCCTTGATATTGCGGGTATGGGCTTTCATCAGAAGGTCGTACCGGTCGTCCATCTCCTTACAAAGCGAGTTGAGCGTTTGGATCACTTTGGTAAAATCGGTAATGATGGCTTTGTCGGCATCGGGCAGCTTGGCCAGGTAATGCCGTTCGATTTCGGAATAAATGCTGAATTCCACCATTTTCGGATCGACCATCACGAATTTCAACTCCGAAGGATGTTTCTTATATAATAAGGATGTAATCACGGCGTTCAAACCGACCGATTTTCCTTGCCCGGTGGCACCGGCTACCAGCAGGTGAGGCATTTTGCACAGGTCGAACATGAAGATTTCGTTGGTAATCGTTTTACCTAATGCTACCGGCAGGTCGTATTTGCACTCCTGGAATTTCCGGGAAGCGATGACCGATTGCATGGAGACGATCTGCGGATCTTTGTTCGGCACCTCAATCCCGATCGTGCCTTTGCCGGGCATCGGGGCAATGATACGGATACCCAGGGCCGAAAGGCTAAGGGCAATATCGTCTTCCAGATTCCGGATTTTGGAAATACGCACCCCTGCATCGGGAATCACTTCATACAAAGTAATGGTAGGCCCTACGGTCGCCTTGATGGAAGCGATGCTGATACCGAAGTTTTCGAGGGTCTGCTTGATGCGTTTCTGGTTGGCGGTCTGTTCCTCCATATCCACCAAATGATCGCTTTGGTCGTACTTCTTCAGCAAATCGAGGGTAGGATATTTATAATGTGATAAATCGAGTTTCGGATCGTAATCGCCCTGGCCCGAACCGTCGTATACTTCGTCATCGCCCGAGGGCACTTCTATCGTAAAACCGGTTTCGGCAGGTACTTCCGTCGGGTCGATTTCCCGGCGACCGGGACGGTCGGGTTCTTCTTCCACCGTTTCTTCTTCGCGGGCTACGGTGATTTCGAAAGCTTGCTCGACGGCTTCGCTGGCATAAGCCGGGCGGCGCGAAGAAGTTTCCTCGGGAGCCGGCGAGGAGAAGTCCGGCTCGTCGTCGAAACCGGCTTTTTCCAATTCTTTTTCCGTATCGAAAACATATTCGTCGGTTTCGGGCGCCTCGTCGGGCTGCTCGGTCAGGCTATTTTCGCGAGCGGTGCGGGCCGTACTGTCGGCTGTGGAGGGGGGCGTATCGGAAGCGGCGGGGCTATTTCTTCTCAGCCGTTTTTTCAACCATCCCAGCGAGAAGAGGCTTTGCAGGAAAGGAATGGTTTTCCGGCTGGCGAAGACGGCAATCACCAGGAAGACACCCAGCAACAGCAAAACCGTACCCGGTATTCCGATGTTTTTTATCATCATTTCCGACAGGTAATACCCATGCTGGCCGCCCAGATAAATAAAGGAATCTTCATAGCCGCTGATAAACAGGAAAGCAAAAAACAGAGAACCCCATATCAAAAGAGCGGCGCTCAACAGAAACCGGCGCAACAGGGAAATGCGGCTCAGATTCATCAAACGCGCTCCCACCGATCCGGTAAAAAAGAGGATCATAAACGAAGAGATTCCGAACCACCGGTTCATCAATAAATCGGCCAGAACGGCTCCGCGCACGCCCGTCCAGTTCTCCACCGATCCGCGGTTAATAAGCAGATCTCCCAGGGGAACGTTTTCTATCTTACTCTGGTCGGCCGCCCCGGTAAAGAAAAAGGAGAGCAGGGCAAGCCCCACATAAAGGGTAAATATAGAGATAATGAGTCCCGTAATAAAGCGCGTCCGTTCGTTGGAAACGAAAGCTTTGAGCAGGGTCGTCCAGTTTTCTTTCGAGGTATTTTGTCTCGTTGCCGTTGTCTTTTTAGCCATACGTACAGTATTTCCTGTTTTGTTATAACTCGCAAAGTTATACAATTTTTTCGATTTTCTACCGAAAAAACAGATCCGTACGAATTGAGTTTTTTCCCGCCTTCCGAAGCCCCGCCCCGGGAAGAAGCTATTTATTCGGTGGAGAAGCCGTCCTACAGGGGCTAGGATGAAAACTACA
>DBFJSK010000557.1:0-12511 GCA_048403675.1 Tannerellaceae bacterium
CGAATTGCATAAGCATGAAATTTCCATTCCATCGGCATCCGATTTTGCTAATAAGAAAAAACGACAATAAGCCTTTTTCTTTTTGGGCTTATTCCTAAAAAACAGATAGACCATGAAACACATCTTATGGATCAGCTTACTCGGCCTTAGTCTCGGCCCGGCTTTCAGTACCGGCCCGGCGCTCGGTAGTTTGGCGGCTCAGGAACGCCGGGTAGATTATCGCTATGCACCCGACTGGCAGGTCGCTACCCCGGCCTTCCCCGACGATAGTTGCAAAACTTTGGTCGGCCCTCAGGGACAATTGCTATACGATTACGGAGGGAAAACTTTTTATACCTATGCCCTTGAAAAGGGTTTTCGAACGGTCATTCATTTTTTGGCCGACGAAGGTTTGAAAATCACCGGTCAGCAACTGCGGTCGGCCCGCATCCCCATCGTGCAAACCGACGGCACTTATTTGGATATGACGATCCGGCAGGAAACCTTCTCGTGGGCGGCCGATTACCTGGCCGGAGGCGTTTCCACCACGAAAGGCAACCGCGAAGACGTGGTGCTGACCACCGTCACCAACCCCACCGGCGTTGATCGGGAAATCTGTCCGTTGCTGGTGGTCGATTCCGAATACCCGGTCACGGTCGAGGGGAATCGGGTGCTGATCGACGGAAAGCAGACTTTCCTCGTAAGCGAACCGGTGGCGCGGGTAAGGAAAAACCTGGCCGATTTCAAGACGGTCGTGGAATTGGCGCCGGTGACCGTGAAAGCCGGGCAACAAAAAATACTGGCCGGCTTGTACGATAACGGGTTGCCTTCGCGGTTGGGGGGCGACATGCTTCGCGATCCCCGCGCCGCGGCTGAGCAGATGCCGGCCCTTCGGGAACGGGTAGCCGCCTATTGGGAACAAACCGACGCCATCCCGTACGGGCATGTGCAGGTACCCGATCTGGAGATCCAGCGCCTTTTCGACGCCTCGATCCGGGGAATCTGGCAAGCTCGCGAAATAAAAGAGGGCCGATACAGTTTCCAGGTAGGCCCTACCTGTTACCGCGGCCTGTGGATTGTGGACGGCGCTTTCCTGCTCGAAACGGCTACGCTGTTAGGCCGGGGCGCCGAAGCCCGCGACGGCATCGAATATACCCTTTCGTTTCAAAAAGAAACCGGCGAATTTGCCAAGCTCAGCCCTACCTTCTGGAAAGAAAACGGCATCGTTTTATGGACATGTGTCCGGCATGCCCAGCTTACGCAGGATAAGGCATGGCTTCGCTCCGTGTGGGGGCGGCTTTCGAAAACCGTCGATTTTATCCATGTACTGCGCGAGCGGACGCTGACCAACGATAACCCGCTCGACGACGGACTGGTGCCGGCCGGCTATATCGACGGCGGCCTGAACGGCGGGAAAGAACAGGCCGAATATAGCAATGTGGTCTGGAATCTTTCCGGCTTGAAAGCTATGATTCAGGCTGCGCACTGGATCGGCCGCGAACAAGACGCGCGCCGTTGGCAGCAAGAGTACGATGATTTCTACGCTGCGTTCCGCCGGGCTGCCGATCGCGACAAACAGACCGATGCGTTTGGAAATGTGTACTTGCCTGTCGTGATGGATCCGAAATACCAGTCGTTGCCGCAGCGGGCGCAATGGGCGTTCTGCCAAAGCATCTATCCGGGCCAGTTGTTCCCTCCCGGCGATCCGATCGCTACCGGTACGCTCGGCATGTTGCATACCACGCTTCAGGAGGGCATGGTGATGGGTACCGGCTGGATTCTGGAGGGGATCTGGAATTATTTCGCCAGCTTTTACGGCCATGCCTGTTTGTGGCTGGGCGAGAGCCGGCGGGCTGCGGATGCGTTGTATGCTTTTGCCAACCATGCTTCGCCGCTGTATGTATGGCGCGAGGAACACAATCCCCGCGATTTGCCTCGCAATTTCGTAGGCGATATGCCTCATAATTGGGCCAGCGCCGAATTTATCCGCCTGGTGGTGCATCTGTTGGCCATCGACCGGGGCGATGCATTGCATTTGTTGGAAGGCATGCCGGAAGAATGGCTCCGGGGCGGCATGCAGACGTCGCTCAAAGCGGTGGCTACTCCTTTCGGGCCGCTTACGTTCTCGCTCGATGTGGCGCCCGACGGGAAGACGGCCACGCTCGTTGTGGATCGGCTGCCCGATAAGGCATGCCGGGCCGTGTATGTGCATCTGAAAGGGTGGGGGCATGGTTCCGAGAAAGAATTGATCCGGCTCGATCCGGCGAAAAACAACCGGATCGTATTGGGTAAAATATCATAAGTATGCGGGAAAATCCGGGAATTTGCCTGTGGGTTATCTACTTACTTTTACATCATCAACAAAACATCTAAGAAGTAACGATATGAATACGAAAAACATTTTTTTACCCGAGGTATTTTTTCAAGGCAGTTCGCTCGCTGGTGAAAAAGTAATGAATTCGGCCCGTACGTTGGCCGATCTGAAAGGAATTTTCCGGGATGAAGCCGCTTTTGAGGCGCAAGATAAAACGCAGCTTGTGTATCATGTGAGCAGTTATCTGCCGGTGGCGGAAAATACGCCCGGAGGGTTGTACATGGGAATCACCACGTTGTATCCCGGCCGCGTGGGCAACGAGTATTTCATGACGAAAGGGCATTTTCATTCCGCGCTCGACCGGGCCGAGTTTTACTGGGGAGTGGAAGGCGAAGGCATGCTGATCCTGATGGACGCCGACCGCCGGGTGTGGGCCGAAAGGATGTTTCCCGGCAGCCTGCATTATATTCCCGGGGGGGTGGCGCACCGGGTGGCGAATACCGGGTACGAACGGCTCGTTTTCGCCGCTAGCTGGCCTTCGGACGCCGGCCACGATTATGCAACCATCGCCGCCGAGGGCTTTGCGGCCCGGCTGGTGGAGGTGAACGGAGTACCTACCTTATTGTAATTGAAACAGACTATGTATACGATTGGAATAGATCTGGGCGGCACGTTGGTGAAGGTCGGCCTGGTCGAGGCGGGAAAAATAGCGGATGTGCGGGTTTTGCCGGCGCATTCGGAGAAAGGGCTTCAGCCTAACCTGCCTCAGATCAAGGAAGCGGTCAATCATCTGCTGGTGCAAAACCGGGTGGATACGCGCCTGCTGGCGGGAATTTGCATGGCATTTCCGGGGCTGGTGGACGTCGTTACCGGCAAAGTGCTGGCTACTAACGAGAAATATGATGATGCCGCGGATGTGAACTTGAACCTGTGGTGTAAGATGAACTGGGACGTGCCCTTTCTGATCGATAACGACGCCCGCTTGGCGGCGGTAGGCGAATGGAAATACGGCGCAGGCCGGGGATTGCAGAATCTGGTGATGATGACGATCGGCACGGGAATCGGTACGGGCGTGGTCATCGACGGGCGCGTATTGTACGGCGAGCATTTCCAGGCGGGTTCGCTGGGGGGCCATTTTGTGATGGATTACCGCGGGCGGACGTGCACGTGCGGCAATGTGGGGTGTGTGGAGGCGATGGCTTCTTCTTTTTTCCTGCCTTCCATCATCCGCGAACACCCGCTGTTGTCGGCGGCTTTCAAAGCGAAAGCGGCGGCTTGCGATTTCCGGGAAATCTTCCGGCTGGCCGGAGAAGGCGATGTGGATGCGATCCTGGTCAGAAACGAATGTATGGATGTGTGGAGTGCGGCCGTCGTAACGTATATCCATGCGTATGATCCGGAGGTGGTCGTGCTGGGCGGCGGCATCATGAAGAGTAAAGAGGTGATCTTGCCTTATATCCGCCAGCGGGTCGGGAAACTGGCCTGGTGTCCGACGGCCCGCGTGGAAATCGTGGCTTCCGAATTGGGCGATAACGCGGCGGTGCTGGCTTCGGAGTATGGTTTAATGAATAAAAAAAGAAAGAATGAAAATGTATCCGTCAAAAAGTTCGAATTACGATAAATATCCGGTGGTGCCTGTGCCGGAGCCTTATGCCGGTTGTTGTGTGGCTGGCTGGCAGGCGATTGGGGAGTGTTTGAAAGCCCGGTTGGCGGCTGGGGGGGCTTCCGGACGTCGCGTCGTGGTGGTGGAATGCTATCAGGGGGTGAATGATGAAGAGGTGGCGGGGGCTTTCCGCGCTGCTTTTCCGGAAGCTCTTTTTCTCTGTACCCCGGAGGCTATGCGCAGCGAGGAGGAACTGAACCGGTTGCTCGGCGACGATATTACCGGCGATGAGCTTTTCGGGTTTATGACGCGCCGTGAGATCGATTGTTATTTTGATCCGGAGAAAACGGCGGCCTTCCGCGAGCGTATCGCCGGGGCGGCCGAATCGCTGGTGATTGTGTATGGCACGGGGGCGGCTTTTTTGCAACCGGTGTGGGATGTATTGGTGTATGCCGATATGGCGCGCTGGGAGATTCAGATGCGTTTCCGCCGGAATGCCGTGAGCAATGTGGGGGTGAATAACCGTACTGAACGGCCCTCGTTGCAGTACAAACGCGGTTTTTTTGTGGATTGGCGTATCCTCGACCGGTTCAAAAAGAAACTGATGCCGGTGTGGGATTATGTGCTCGATACCAACGTGGAGGGGGCGCCGAAGCTGGCCACAGGCGAAGCGGTGGCGGCCGGTTTGAAACAGGCCGTGCGGCAGCCTTTCCGGGTGGTGCCCTTTTTCGATCCGGGTCCCTGGGGCGGCCAATGGATGAAGGAGGTGTGCGACTTGGATCCGTCCACGCCCAATTTTGCCTGGTGCTTTGATTGTGTGCCGGAAGAAAACAGTCTTTATCTGGGGTTTGCCGGCATCCGTTTCGAGATTCCTTCCGTCGATCTGGTTTTTGCTCATCCCCGCGAATTGTTGGGCGATCCGGTGCACGGGCGGTTCGGCGACGAGTTTCCCATCCGGTTCGATTTTCTCGATACGATGGGTGGGGGCAATCTGAGTTTGCAGGTGCATCCGTTGACGGAATATATTCAGGAGAAGTTCGGGATGCATTATACGCAGGACGAAAGTTATTATTTGCTGGATGCCGCTGGCGATGCGGTGGTTTACCTGGGTTTGAAGCAGGGTGTCGAACCGGCCCGGATGCTGGCCGACTTGGAAGAGGCGCAGCAGACCGGTCGTTTTGAGGCTGAAAAGTATGTGGGCGTTTATCCGGTTTCCAAACACGATCATGTCCTGATACCGGCCGGTACGGTACATTGTTCGGGCACGAACGGGATGGTGCTCGAAATCAGCGCTACGCCGTATATTTTTACGTTTAAGTTGTGGGATTGGGGCCGGCTGGGGCTGGACGGACGTCCCCGGCCGATCAATATCGGGCACGGGCGGAACGTGATTCAGTGGAATCGTACCGAAGAGTGGGTGCGCCGGGAAATCCTGAATCGGGTGGAACCGGTGGCTTCCGGCGACGGATGGCGCGAAGAGCGTACCGGGCTGCACGAGCGCGAGTTTATTGAGACGCGCCGCCATTGGTTTACAGGCCCTGTGTTGCATCAGACTGACGGCAGTGTACAGGTGTTGAACCTGGTGGAAGGACGCGAGGCGATCGTGGAAAGTCCCGACGGCGCTTTCGAGCCTTTTGTCGTGCATTATGCCGAAACGTTTATTATTCCCGAGGCTGTCCGGAAGTTTACGATTCGTCCTTACGGCGAATCGGAGGGCTGTGAGTGTGCTACCATTAAAGCGTATGTCAGACATCATGAATAATTCGATTTTTTTTGATCCGGGTTTGGCTATCGAGCCTACCCGGCAGCCGATGGGTTTCCGGTATGGCCCCGGCGTGTTCGGGCCGGTGGTGGAGAACCGCCGCCTGGCCGACATCCGGAGTAGTTTGATGGACCCGTCGTGTAGCGGGCCGGATATTGTGTATGCCATTGCGATGGATGTGGGCAAGGAGGCGCATAAGGCGCTCCTGGAATCGCTTCATTTGTTGTATGGGGTGGTGACGTATGCGGCCGGCCGGTTGGGCGATGAACCGATCCGGAGCCAGGGACATATTCATAAGGTTTCGGAACTGAGCCGGTGGTCGACGCCGGAAGTGTACGAGATTTGGTCGGGGGAGGCCATTATTTATATGCAAGAGTTTGCCGAGGATGATCCGGGCCGGTGTTTCGCGGTGTATGCAGGGCCGGGCGACGTGGTGATTGTGCCGCCTTATTGGGCGCATGCTACGATCAGTGCGAATCCGGAGTTGCCGCTTACGTTCGGCGCCTGGTGCGACCGCAGGTATGGGTTTGTTTACGACGGGGTGAGGCGGCATAAAGGGATTGCGTGGTATCCTGTGTTCGACCAGGGGAATCAGATTCGTTGGATTCGGAATGCGTATTACGGGCTGTCCGAACTGGTTTGCAAATCACCGGGCGATTATGCGTCGCTGGGCTTGGAAAGGGATAAGTCGATTTACCGGATGTTCGAGGAAAACCCCGATACGTTCCGGTTTGTGCCTTTTCCTGGGGTGAAAGAAGAGGTCTGGAAAGGTTTTGTGCCTTGAAAGAATTTTTCCAGTGAGGTTTTTCCGGAAAAACAAACAAGGAGAATCCGGAAAAGCGAATGTGCTTATTGATTAAAAAAAACTACTACCATGAAAAGCGAATACAATGGGCGGCTGATTTATGTAATAGCTGCGATCGCCGCCACCGGAGGGTTACTCTTCGGCTTCGATACAGGAGTTATTTCGGGGGCTATCCCCTTTTTCCAGCAGGATTTCCGGCTCGACGACGGCATGATCGAAATCGTGACGTCGGCCGGCTTGCTGGGGGCAATCCTGGGCGCCTTGGGATGCGGCCGACTGACCGACCGGCTGGGGCGGCGAAAGGTTATTTTGGCGTCGGCCGTGATTTTTGCCATC
Source organism: Tannerellaceae bacterium (assembly GCA_048403675.1). Taxonomy (GTDB): domain Bacteria; phylum Bacteroidota; class Bacteroidia; order Bacteroidales; family Tannerellaceae; genus Parabacteroides. Next base: position 6,800 of record DBFJSK010000557.1, read on the forward strand.
GGGGCGGTCTGGTCGGGTTGGGCGGCCGATGTGTGGAACTTAGTGGCGGCCCGGCTTTTTCTGGGCGTCGCCATCGGCGTTTCTTCTTTTGCCGTTCCGCTTTATCTGGCGGAGATTTCTCCTACGGCCATCCGGGGCCGGCTGGTGGCGTTGTTCCAGTTGATGATTACGATCGGGGTGTTGGTTTCTTACCTGTCCGATCTTTTCTTTGCCGATGAAGCGGATATGGCTTGTTGGCGTCCGATGTTTTATGTGGGCGTGGTGCCGGCTCTTATCTTGCTTACGGGTATGTTGTTTTTGCCCGAAACGCCGCGCTGGTTGATGGGTAAAGGTCGTGAAACCGAAAGCTTGGCGATCTTGAAAAGGATTGAAGGGCAGGCAGCGGCGGCCGAATCGCTGGCGCGTATGCGGGAAGAGATCGTGAAAAGCGCGAACGAAAAATCCGACTGGAGGGCGTTGTTGCAACCTTGGATGCGTACGCCGCTTATCATTGCAGTCGGGATTATGTTTTTCCAGCAGTTTATCGGGATTAATACGGTCATTTATTATAGTCCGAAAATTTTCCTGATGGCCGGTTTCGACGGAACGGTCGCGGCTATCTGGGCTTCGGTAGGCGTAGGTGTGGTGAATGTCTTGTTTACGCTGGTGTCGGTGTACTTTGTCGATCGCCTGGGGCGGCGCAAGCTTTATTTTACCGGGGTGACGGGCATTTTCCTTTCGTTGGGGTTGCTGGGGCTTTGTTTTCTCTTTACGGCGCAACTCGGGGAGTGGGGGAAATGGATTGCCATCGGCCTGGTTTTTTGTTACATTGCTTGTTTCGCGCTAAGTATCGGGCCGTTGGGCTGGCTGATTATCTCGGAGGTTTTTCCGGCGAAAATCCGCGGAATGGGTTCTTCCATCGGTTCGTTTTCCGTTTGGTTCTTCAATAGTATCGTGTCGTTTACTTTCTTTAAGATCGTGCATGCGTTTACGATTTCGGGGCGCGAGATTTATGTGAACGACGAAGCGTTGGGTAATCCGGCGGGGGCGTTCTGGTTTTATGGAGCGGTCGCTTTGGCGGCCTTGGTATGGGGGTATTTTTATGTTCCCGAAACGAAGGGCGTTTCATTGGAAAAGATAGAGGATTTCTGGCGTAAGGGGGGGAAACCGCGACGCCTTGATAAAATAGATAAACACTAAACAACAGATAGAATGAAAAAGAATGAAATAGCGATGCTGCTTGTGTGTTTCTTGCTTTTTGTAGGATGCACGGGCCGGTCGAAGTCGGATATTTATTCCCAGTGGAGCTTGCAGGCTCGTTCTACCGGTCAGTATTTGTATGAAGAAAACGGGAGTTTGAAAATGGGCGAACGGGTGGAGGGCGACCGCTATCTTTGGGTAGCGGAAGCTTTATCCGGCGAAGGCGTGCGTTTGAAGAATAAGCATTCTGGCCGGTATTTGCAAACGGCCGGGGATAGCTTGGTTTGCGGTTCGGCGGCCGACTTGGCCGACCCGGCGGTTGCCTGGCGGTACGAGGGGTTCGGTATCCGGCAGATGCAGAACTGTAGCTGGTATACTTTGGTGAATGAGGCGACCGGCAACGGCCACTACCTGGCGGCCGACGGTTCGGCGGCCGAAGTGCGCGAAGCCGACCGTAAGACCGACCGTTCGGTACATTGGACGCTGGTGCGTGAAAAGGGTTCGCGGTTGCCTTTTGCGATAGGGCCCGATAGTGTGTGTGATGCTTCTTTCCTGGGGATGCGTACGGCCCGGGCGCTTTCCGCCGACGAAATCGTATCGGATTATCATGGCCAGGGCAACCGCTGGAAGCGAACGCGGGATTTGTCGGGGCTGCCGGCTTTTTCGGCGCCCGGTTATCCGATGCTGGCGGCGTTGTACAACCTGGCTCTGGAGGAGATGTTGCTCGATATTCGAACCGATAGTACGTTTATGGCCGGCGCCTTGTGGCCGGATACCTGGACGCGGGATGCGGTATATAGCATTTACTTTTCGTATGCCTGGATCTTGCCGGAGGTTTCCCGCAAGACGCTCGATAAGCAGACGCTTCGCGAGCCGTCGGAGGCTTTGCAGGATACCGGTAGCGGCGGTTCGTGGCCGATTTCCACCGACCGGGTGGTCTGGGCGATGGCAGGCTGGGAGTATTACCTGTCCAGCGGTGATACCGCTTGGCTGGCCGGGGCGTACGAGGGGCTGAAGCAAACGGCTCATAAGGATATTCATGTGGCTTTCGACGAGAAGGCCGGTTTGTTCAAAGGGGAAACGTGTTCGATGGACTGGCGTACGCATACGTATCCCAATTGGTTTACGAATGCGTCGATCGGCGAATCGTTCTCGGCGGGGACGAATGCGTTGCATTTGTTTATGTATGATTTTCTGGGAAAGGCCGGCCAGGTGTTGGGCAAGCCGTCTGCCGAAACGGCCGAATGGAACCGGTATCACCAGCGGGTGAAGGAAGGAATCAACCGTCATTTCTGGAATGAGGAGGCGGGCATGTACCGGTGTTATCTGTATCCGGAATTTATGGGGTATCGTCCTAGCCAGCGGGTGGGCGTGATGTCGAACGGCTTGTGCGCTTTGTTGGGAGCGGCTTCGCCTGCGCAGGTCAGCCGGATGGTGGCGGCCTTTCCGCAGTATCCCTATGGAGCGGCTGTGCTTTATCCGACCATTCCCGACGATTTTGCCTATCATAATAAAAGTGTATGGCCGGTGTGGGAAACGCCGTTCATGTATGCCGCTCACCGGGTGGGTAACCAGGCGGCGGCCGAGCATGTGATGCGTTCGCTGATTCGCCAGTCGGCTCTTTTCTTGACGCATAAGGAAAATATGACGTACGATACGGGCTACGACCGGAATACGGCGCTCAATTCCGATCGCCAGTTGTGGTCGGTTTCGGCTTATATCAGTATGGTATACCGGGTGTTGTTCGGTTTGGAGATGTCGGAGAGCGGGTTGTCGTTCCGTCCGGCGGTGCCTTCCTGGGTGAACGGCCCCTTGGAGTTGAAGGGATTCCGTTACCGGAAAGCCGATGTGGATCTGTATGTGGATGGGCAAGGTTCGAAAATCAAGTCGCTGACTTGCAACGGCCAGGTGCAGTCGTTGCCTTTTGTATTGCCTCCTGATGCTAGCGGCAAACAACAGATCCGGATCGTTTTGGAGCCGGATGCCGAACGACCGGGAGAAATGAACCTGGTGGAAGCAGGCCCCGGCAAGTGTTGGTCGCCGGTGGAACCGGTGCTTGTCCGCGAGGGCAATCGGATTCGTTGGGAAGAAGAGAGGGGAGTTGCCTATTATTTATATGGTAACGGAGAAAGTCGCCCGGTTACTTCGCCTGTCGATTTGTCCGGCGAGCGCCCGGGGTATTATGCAGTGTACGGAGTGAATGCGAAAGGGTATGAATCGGATCTTTCGAATCCGGTGCTTGTGTCGTTGTCCGCTTCGGTGTATGAGGCCGAAGAAGCCGTCTTCCGGGGAAAAGCGGAGCAAAAGTTTTCCGGTTATTCGGGTAACGGGTATGTGTTGGATCGGTTGGCGGCTCCTCAGAAACTTCATTTTACGATCGATCTGCCGGAGGCTGGCGATTATGTGTTGACACTGCGCGGCGCGAACGGGTTCGGCCCCGACGGGGTGTATTGTGCGATCCGTTCGGTGTTTGTCGACGGGAAAGATGTCGGTACGTTTATCCTGGAGGCTTCGGGCCGGTGGGATAAGTGGACGGAATCGAATCATTTGGTATTGGAAGAGCTTCCGGCCGGTAAGCATACGGTGGCTTTGGACATCAATCCGGAAGGTAAAGGTTTCGATTCGAATATGTCGCGCGGAAAGGCGAATGTGAACGATTGCGCGATCGATTATTTGCAGGTAGTCCGGGTACGGTAAGCGTACCAGCCTGTTCTACGTAGGGGGTTATTTTTGTGTCTGTTAAAACGAGCAACCTTGAAAATAGCGCTATTTGGATGGTGCTAAATAAATTGTCTTTTTTTAATCTAAACTAAAAAGATGATTTATAAATAGGTTGCTTGTTTTTTCTTTGTACAGAAAACTGGTACGAAGAATATCTAATCAAAATAAATATTCTATCTTTGTAGGGCCAACGGTTATAGCGATAATCGGAAATGGCATTTTTTTTATTAAGCATTTTTTAGCTTTATCCTAGAACTTCAAAACATCCACTGATTTTCTAACAAAACTAGGTTACAGCAACAGAATGCCTGTGTCGATTCTATATGTTCCATTATAGAAATCATTTGGCGTGGGTTGGTGTTGTTGGTTGTCTGTTTTGTCAGAAATAGGGATGTTTTAGAAGTTCGGATGATCATACAACTCTTCCCACGCCTTTTGATAATTTCTCGGCTGAAAGCCCTTTGGGGGTATGGCGGTCTTTGGGTATACCTTACGCTGTTGGCGGAATGAGGTCTATAAGAGTTTGCCCGTTCGGTTCAGGAAGGAGAGGGAGGCTCGCAGTTCAGGATTTTCTTCACGTTTATTTGGATACTCCGTTTTTATAGACTTATCTTTGATTCGAATTTGCTTTGGCTCCGATCGGTCGCTCGTATTTTTATAATTTGGGATGGCTGGTTATCCCGCGCCCCTCGTTACGAATGTTTCGGATCAAAAACTAGGGTATACATACTAAAAAGAAAAAAGGAATATGGAAAATAGGGTCGTAACGATGATAAGTTTAGTGGCGCTGGCCGGTTTTGTACTGCAAGGTATTTTCGGTTTGGCTTTAGGTATCTTGATAGGGGCTATCGTGGGAATAATATACGGGATTTTAAAAAAAGACTATCTATTTTTAAAATGGTCTATTGTTACCTTTATAATAGATGTAGCAGGAATAAGTGTATTTTATCTGGGATTAGTATATTCAGATATGTAAGGTTGATATAAAAAATATCCGGTTCAGCCTTTAGTTTGCGAAACCGGATATTCCCCGTGAGAACATTTTTATTTTTAATTCTGCGGAAAGAGAGGGATTCGAACCCCCGGTACAGCAGTGCCGTACAGCGGATTTCGAGTCCGCCCCGTTCGACCACTCCGGCATCTTTCCTGGTCTGATTACGGGCACAAAGGTAGTAAAAATTTAATAGGTTGGTCTATTTTGAGGAAAATTTTTTCATAAAAAGAAGAAAGAGCCTCTCGTCACCGGGAGGCTCTTTCTTACAATCATGGAACTAATACCTTGTAAACTACTTAAAGTAACGATTATATAGCCCTTCGAATCCTTTGCCGTGACGAGCTTCGTCCTTACACATTTCATGAACCGTATCGTGGATGGCATCCAGATTTTGTTGTTTGGCCAGGGTAGCGATACGTTTTTTATCTTCGCAGGCGCCGGCTTCGGCTTCCATCCGTTTTTTTAGGTTGGTTTTCGTATCCCATACCACGTCGCCCAGTAATTCGGCGAACTTAGCGGCATGTTCGGCTTCTTCCCAGGCATAGCGTTTGAAGGCTTCGGCTACTTCGGGATAACCTTCGCGGTCGGCTTGGCGGCTCATGGCCAAATACATGCCAACTTCCGTGCATTCTCCCATAAAGTGAGCATTCAGTCCTTCCAGGATAACCGGATCGACACCTTTGGCTACGCCGATTACGTGTTCGTCAACGAATTGGAGTGCGCCTTCGCTTTCAACCAGTTCTTTGAATTTCGATTTAGGTTGCTTGCATTGAGGGCAAACTTCGGGAGCTTCATCACCTTCGTGTACATAACCACAT
>DBFJSK010000558.1:0-4207 GCA_048403675.1 Tannerellaceae bacterium
GGCCGGGTGATAAAGTAGCCTTGGTGGGACGCAATTCGTCCAACTGGGCGATTTGTTTTTTCGGTATTCTGGCGTACGGAGCAGTGGCCGTACCGATCTTGCACGAGTTCAAACCCGATAACATTCACCATATCGTCAACCACTCGGGAGCCAAAGCATTGTTGGCCGGATCGAGCAATTGGGAAAACCTGAACGAAAAGATGATGCCGGACGTGCGGTTGTTTATGTTGCTCGATAATTTCTCGATCATTCACAGCAAGAATAAAGATGTCCGGATCGTTCGCGAACGCATCAACGAATATTTCGGAAAAAAGTATCCCCGCTCGTTTACTACAGCCGATGTGCATTATCATATCGAACAGCCGGACGAACTGGCGGTATTGAATTATACTTCGGGCACGACCAGTTTTTCCAAAGGCGTCATGATTCCGTACCGCAGTTTGTGGAGCAATACGCAGTTCGCTTACGATAACCTGCCCTATATTCATCCGGGCGATAATATTGTGTGTATGTTGCCGATGGCGCATATGTACGGCTTAGCGTTCGAAATACTCAATTCGGTAAACAAGGGTTGTCATGTGCATTTTCTGACGCGTACGCCCAGTCCGAAAATCATCGCGGAGGCGTTCGCAACGGTTCGCCCGGCATTGATCCTGGCCGTACCCTTGATTATCGAAAAGATTATTAAAAACAAGGTATTTCCTCAACTTAGGAAACCTTTGATGAAATTATTGCTCAAACTGCCTTTGCTCGACAAAAAGGTGATGGAACGTATTGCCTCAAAACTGAACGAATCGTTCGGCGGAAAGTTCGGTGAGGTGGTGATCGGCGGCGCGGCGCTCAACCGGGAAGTAGAAACCTTTTTGCATGCGATCCATTTTCATTATACGGTGGGATACGGCATGACCGAGTGCGGCCCGCTGATCGCATATGCGCCTTGGTATGAGTTCAAAATAGGTTCGGTGGGCAAAATCGTCGATCGCATGGAAGCACGTATCGATTCGGCCGATCCGGAACAGGAAGTAGGGGAAATCTTGGTCAGGGGAATGAACGTGATGCTGGGTTATTATAAAAATCCGGAAGCGACGAAAGCGGTCATGATGCCCGATGGGTGGATGCGTACCGGCGATTTGGGAACTATCGACGCTGACGGTTTCCTATACATCCGGGGCCGGAGCAAAACGATGATCCTGGGGCCGAGCGGGCAGAATATTTATCCGGAAGAGATTGAGGATAAGTTGAATAATATGCCTTACGTGGCCGAATCGCTGATTATCTCGCAAGGGGGGAAGTTGGTGGCTTTGATTTGTCCGGACTGGCAGGAAGCGGATAAAGAAGGCATTCAACATGAAGAGATCGAGAAATATATGCAGGAGAATATCAAACAACTGAACGAAGAGTTACCGTCGTATAGCCAGATTGCATGTTTCAAGCTTTACCAGGAAGAGTTTGAGAAAACTCCTAAACGAAGTATCAAACGATACCTTTACCAACCGGCGGAAAAATAGGAACCGGAGCGGACTGACCGAACGACTACGGCTTCCTGAAAGCCGAGGTTGAGGTACTAGAAAGTATTCCTATAGGAACCGGTATCTTGCAAGCAGGATGCCGGTTATTTTTTCCGGATTTCGAACCCCAACTTCAAGATCAATTTCAAGGTTTGTACCGCAGTTTGGCGATCGTATTCCTGTTCGGCATCGGAAAGTTCTTCATAAGGAACAAGGCCCGGATGAGTCTTCAACCGGTCGTTGCGCTCGGGGCCATACGTCCATCCTTCCCGCACTCGCCCGGCGGCCCATATTTCATGTACGTGGCACGCCATTTCCTCGGTCAATCCAGTCAGTTCTTCCGGCAGGATAACCCGTGTGGTATCAATCGGGGCCGGTTGATAATTATTCTTCATACGCTCTGTATTTTAATTCCGCCAATCGGCCAAGTAATGAAATTATCAGCTACAAAAATACGGATTTTACACGTGTCCCCAGCCCTTCTTTCAATCCAAAGAAAAGCTTTTACTGTAAAATCCGTACTTCCTATACTCTTTATCCGATTTGCTAGCTCCCCCCCTCGATACAACCAGCTAGCACTTAATGCTTAACTGCCGCAATACGTCGCGAATCTTTTCATACGTCACGATCCGGGTGGGCACCAGTGGCAAACGCAATTTATTTTCGATAAAACCCATCATATTCAGCATACTCTTCGCTCCCGCAGGATTGCCATCGACAAATAAAAGGCTGAAAAGTTCGGTAAAACTATGGTGGATCGTACGGGCGCTATCGTAATCGCCGGCCAACGCCAGGCGAACCATACGGCTGAATTCGCGCGGAAAAGCATTTCCGATTACCGAAATCACCCCGATAGCGCCTAACGTCAATAAGGGAAACGTAATCCCGTCGTCACCGGAAATCACATTGAAATTGGCCGGTTTATTCTTGATAATGTCATCCATTTGCGTGACATTGCCCGAAGCTTCCTTCACGGCAATCACGTTCTTGAATTCGCGAGCAATGCGAAGCGTCGTCTCGGCTGTCATATTCACCCCCGTGCGCCCCGGCACATTATACAAGACCACCGGCAACTTCGTAGCCCCGGCTATCGCTTTGTAATGTTGATAGATTCCTTCCTGGGAAGGCTTATTATAATAAGGTACCACCGAAAGAATCGCATCGATACCGTCGAAATTATCTTCTTTAAGTTTCTGAACCACCGCACGGGTACAATTGCCACCTACGCCGAGCACGATAGGAATCCGACCGCGTACGCGCGTTACCACCAGATTGATGATATTCTTTTTTTCTTCTTCCGTCAGCGTAGGCGTCTCAGCCGTCGTACCGAGCACTACCAGGTAATCGGTTCCGTTCTGCACCTGGTAGTCCACCAGTTTGCCTAACGCCTCATAATCCACACTTTCATCTTCCTTGAAGGGGGTGATAAGCGCCACGCCCATTCCTCGTAAATTTATATCTGCCATAACTAATAATTGACATTTGGTAACGGACAACCGACAACAGACACCCTTATTTCTTCCCTCTCCACCGGCAACAAACCGCTTTAGCCGGGCTTTGCCCTTCACCGATCTGTTGCCAATCGGTATAGGCTAGCGCCCTTTTGTCAATTGGCTCTGCAAAAATAAAGAAATTATATCATTTCGAGCGGGTGAATAGCGATTTTTATCACACCTTCCCCCATATTTATGGCCGGATTTACAAACGTCCCCTCCTTAGCCGCACAAGGAGCTGCGATTTCTTCCAGATGAAACGGATTGTAGATTAGGGGCTCGGTGGATAGATATACACAGAAACATCCTCGATTCGAACGCAACTTCTTTTTTAACCGATTTTTTTCAGTCAACATCTTGTCGGCTTTCCTACTTACTTTTTCTCAAATGAATTAACGAAATCTATTTTCTCGTTTTTTTCATTCTACTTTTAATTAAAATACGCGATAAGGCATCGGCTAGGTTTGAATAAGCATATTTAGGCTGATTTTTCCTCACTTTGATAACTGTATATCCGAAGACAGCATAAAAAGTTACGACAAAAGCCAAATAACGAATAAGCAATCCGTTTTCCAACCCCTCTACACTACCAAAAAGGAAGGCGCACAAAGCAAAAACTACACCAATTAAGGTATAAAAAACCGACATGCTCAGTTTATCATACTTTCCTTTTTTTTCGCACAATCGAATGAGATCTCTATAAAATTCGGCAATATCCGCCTTTTTATCCAAGTATTTCGTTTCGATATAATTTTTTAAGCTGATCTCTTTCAATTCATACATACTTACGTCTTCCTCGCGCCTGTTTACCAGCCTTCTCAAATCAAAACGGGTTTTACCTAAAAGTAAAGACATAATCACCAAGCCATTCCCTATAGCAAAACAAGCTAACACATTACAATTCAAACTGATGACAGGAGAGATAAAAGGAAAGATAACCAACAAATTCAACACTAAAAGGAAAGGTACTAATAAAACCAGCACAAAGACCATCCTCATATTATAAACGACCTTATAATTTTTCAGCTTACTTAAATGAGCAAAAGACAAGTTATTAGTCCAATAGTTATACAAATCGACTTCAATCATAACAATAGAGTTTGTAAATTGAAATTGACAAAAGTACAACAAAAAAGTGAGATTGAGAAAAGTACAGCAATAGAATTGAAATACAGATAGTTCGGACAAAAAGTGGAAACAGGGTAA
>DBFJSK010000559.1:0-13553 GCA_048403675.1 Tannerellaceae bacterium
TGATGTAGGGGTTGTCCATATCCACCCAGTAGCCCATGCGGTTGGTCAGATCTTCCCATTCTTTGGTAAATTTCATCACGTCCTTGCGGCAGGCGGCATTGTACTCGGCTACGGAAATCTTTTTGCCTATATCCTCTTTGGTGATACCCAGCGCTTTTTCCACACCCAATTCCACAGGCAGCCCGTGGGTATCCCATCCGGCTTTCCGTTTCACCTGGAAACCTTTCATGGTTTTGTAGCGGCAGAATATATCCTTAATCGAACGGGCGATGACGTGGTGGATACCCGGCATTCCGTTGGCGGAAGGAGGCCCTTCATAGAAGACAAACGAAGGATGTCCTTCGCGCGTTTCGAGACTTTTATGGAAGATATCGCCCTCTTTCCATTTTTTCAACACCTCTTTGTTAACGTTCGACAAGTCAAACTTAGCATATTCGGCAAATTTCTTACTCATATCGTGTTAATTTTATCTTTTCTCTTCAAAAAAACCGCCGCAAAGTTAGACATTTAATTCCAATTAGGCAAGGTAGGCAAGGAGTTAAGGCCCCTTTTTACCAGCCGGAGAATCAATCGATACGCCCTGCCGCGCCGGCGGCCATCACCAAGGCGATGACTTCCGAATAATTGGCGGTGCCGGAAGCGATGCGGTTGCCTTTCAGAAACCAATTATAGAGCACATCCTGCCCTTTTCCGATCCAGGGATTATACCGGGCCTGCCAGTAGGCCGCTTTCCGGTTGTACAATTCTCGTATTTCCGGACGCAACCGCTCTTTCCAAGCCGTGAAATCCGCCTCGTCGAGCAGACGGTAAGCATTGGAAAGGATATACGGAAAAAGAGAAAAATACCCGGCAAACCGGACTTCGGGCGCCTCCGATCGGGTACACACCAGGTAACTGAAAAAATTCGCCTCGGCTTCGCTTGCGATCCCCAGCATATGCGCCATCTCGTGGGCATACACCGCCGGATACTGCACTGGCAGCAACTCCCGGTTGAGGTTGAATTCGTTGGTAAACGGCCCCATATAGCCCATCACTCCCACGCCGCTCATCAAGGAAGACCAAAGCATCGTTTTAGGCTCCAGCCGCCGTGGCGGAACCGGCAAGTGCCAGGCCGGCGCTATTTCTCCGTATTTTTTCTTGACTTCCGCCCAGACGGTTGTTTTATCGAAGGTTTCGACCGGCACATAACAGGCATTCAGGGAATCGGTATAGGCAGAAAGAAATTGCCGGAACGAGGCGGCATCATAGGCGGGCGGCGTCAGTCGGTTGCGGGTAAAAAAATCCTCGCGGAAATAATTCAGGCCCCAGGCCAGGTAAAACCACAGATAGAGCCAGGCCACGTATTCGAGCGCTCCCCACAACCGGGGCATCCACCTGCGGCGGCGCCACAAACCGGCCGCCCCATACAGCAGCAAGCCCGCGATACTTCCGTAAATCAGGCAATCGCCCAGCGAAAAAGGAAAGAGTCCCGAAAGGAAAGATAGCCCCCGCGCCAGTACGGGATAGATATGCCGGGCATACGCTTCCCCCCAGGAAGGAACGAGGCGAACCAGCCAGACGGCCAGCAGCCCCATAGCCAAAATGCTCCAGCGAATCCTCCGTCCCGACCACCGGGAAGCGGACGAACCGGAGTAGCCGGAGTCCATGCTCCTACCCGAGCGCCGGGCCCAAGGATTTTGCCGGGCCCATTTTTCCCGGTATCCGCCGGTTTGCTTTTCCCTGAATCTCATACCTAAAAAATCATCCGATTATATATTTGTTCAATAAACGCCGCACTTCTTCTTCCGGCAAATTCCGCCGGCAAGTATAATCGCGGAGTTGCTCTTCGCTGATTGCACCGACCATAAAATAATCGGCGGCCGGATGCGCCAGGTATAACCCGCTCACCGAAGCTGTGGGATACATCGCGCCGTTTTCCGTCAGGGAAACTCCGATCTGCTCCATGTCCAACAATTGGTGGAGGGTAAAATTCTGTCGTTGGTCGGGTAACGACGGATAGCCTATCGCCGGCCGGATGCCCCGGTATTTTACCCGAAACAGCTCGTCGGCCGAAAATTCCTCGTCCGGCGCATACCCCCAATCGTATTTGCGCACCTTTTCATGCAAATATTCGGCTGTCGCCTCCGCCAACCGGTCGGTAAGCGTTTGAAGCAACATAACCGAATAGGTATCGCCTTCGGCTTCGAATTTCTGTTTCAAATACTCCGCCCCGGCGCCGGCAGTCACTACGAAAGCGCCGAGATAGTCGGTACGTCCTTCGGAAGCCGGCATCACATAATCCGCCAGAGACTTATACACCCCGGTATCTTTCTCCGCCTGCTGACGCAAGGTAGGAAATACGATTTCATCGCCGATCCGTCCGTCGGGCGCCACCGGCCGGACAACCAAATCGTCTCCCCGGCTGTTAGCGGGGAAGAAGCCGTACACCGCTTTGCAATATTCGGCTTTCATTTCGACCAGCCGGTCGAGCAATTTCACGGCATCCTTGTACAACTGCATCGCCTCGGCGGCTTTATTCCGATCCGCTTGGGGGAAACCGGCCAGCCACGAGGCGCGGCAACCATCGCATCCGTGTATCCGGGTTATCTCCGAAAAACGGCCGTTCAGCCGCCAGGCCGTAAAGAAAAATGTCCAATGAATATAAGGTATAATCGTTTCCAACGGAATAAACGGAAGTACCCGAACCCCCAACTGCGGGGGGATAGGCGGTATGTACCCGGCCCAATCGATTGCCGGACGGTGTCTTCTCGCCTTTTCGAGGGATACCAACACCTGTTTTTTCTGTTGCATCGATTCGCGTAAAGCTGCGTATTCCCGGTCGAGGCCGGCAATATACGCCTTCCGTGTCGCGGGGTTCAACAATTTGGAAGCAATCAGCGGATTCTGCGAAGCGTCGAGCACATGAATCACCGGGTAATCGTAATGCGGGGCGATCTTCACGGCAGTATGGAGCTTGGAGGTGGTGGCCCCCCCTACCATGACCGGAATAGTGAGGCCCGCTTTCTTCATCTCCGACACCACATGCACCATTTCTTCCAACGAAGGGGTAATCAAGCCGGAAAGACAAACCAAATCGGGCTTTTCCTCAATCGCTTTGTGCACGATCACTTCGGCCGGAACCATGACGCCCAAATCGATCACCTCGTAATTATTGCAAGCCAACACGATCGAGACGATGTTTTTACCAATATCGTGTACATCTCCTTTCACCGTGGCAAAAAGCACCTTCCCGGCCTTGGCGGCGCCCGATTCTTTTTTCTCGGCTTCGATAGCGGGCTGAAGCACCGCCACCGCCTTTTTCATCGTGCGGGCCGTTTTGACTACCTGAGGAAGAAACATTTTGCCGGCCCCGAACAATTCCCCTACCTTATTCATGCCGCTCATCAGGGGGCCGTCGATAATATCCACTGCGTGGGGATAGACCGTAAGCGCTTCCTGCAAATCCGTTTCCAGGTAATCGCCTATCCCTTTCACCAGCGCATATTCCAGCCGTTCGGCCAAAGGAGCTTGACGCCAGACTTCCTGCTGTTTCTCTTCGCCGGCGCCGGATGCCTGCCGATGCAACTGTTGGGCATAGGCAATCAACTCTTCGGCCGCTTCCGCACGCCGGGCCAGCACGACATCTTCCACCAAGTTCCGGAAAGCCGGCTCAATATCTTCGTAAATAACCGAAGAAGCCGGATTTACGATGCCCATATCCATGCCTTTGGCAATGGCATGATACAAAAAGACGGAATGAATTACTTCGCGCACATAGTTATTGCCCCGGAAAGAAAAAGAGAGGTTGCTCACTCCCCCGCTCACCTTAGCTCCCGGCAGGTTACGCTTGATCCATTCTACCGCGCGGATAAAAGCCAGGCCGTAGCCGTTGTGTTCCTCCATCCCGGTGGCAATGGCCAGCACGTTCGGATCGAAGATAATATCCTGAGCCGGAAAGCCAACCTTTTCCGTAAGCAAGCGGTAAGCCCGGGCGCACACTTCGATTTTTCGTTCATAGGTATCGGCCTGTCCCTTTTCATCGAAAGCCATCACCACCGTGGCAGCTCCCAGCCGGCGAATCCAGGCGGCGCGTTGTAAAAACAGCTCTTCTCCTTCTTTGAGCGAAATTGAGTTGACAATGCTTTTACCTTGCACACACATCAGCCCGCGTTCGATTACTTCCCATTTCGACGAATCGATCATCACCGGCACGCGGGCAATATCGGGTTCGGAAGCAATGAGATTGAGGAAGGTTGTCATTTCTTTTGCGGCGTCCAACATGCCGTCGTCCATATTGATGTCAATCACCTGAGCGCCGTTCTCCACCTGCATGCGCGCAAGGACGAGCGCTTCTTCGTATTTTCCTTCTTTAATCAGCCGCAGGAACTTGCGCGAACCGGCCACGTTGCACCGTTCGCCGATATTCACGAAATTGTTTTCCGGTTTGACCTCCAGCAATTCCAACCCGGAAAGCCACAAACTTTCCGCACGAAGAGCCGGCACATGCGGTTTAGCGCCTTTCACCAGCTCCGGATACCGGGCTATATGCGCGGGCGTCGTGCCGCAACAACCGCCCAGGATATTAACCAATCCTTCTTCGACAAACGGCTTGACGTGAGCCGCCATTTTCTGGGGCGTCTCGTCGTATCCGCCGAAACTATTGGGAAGCCCCGCATTGGGATAAGCGCTGATATAATAGGGCGCCAGCCGGGCCAGTTCCTGCAAATAGGGTTTCATATCGGCCGCTCCGAACGAGCAGTTTAGTCCGATACTGACCAGCGGAGCATGTTGTACGGAAGCCAGCACGGCCTCCAGCGTCTGCCCGGAAAACGTTCGGCCTCCCTGGGCCGAAAGCGTCAGCGAAAGCATCACCGGCAAGTCCTTTCCCTTTTCCGCCAGTACCGCAGTGGCGGCATCCAGCCCGGCTTTCACGTTGAGCGTATCGAATACGGTTTCGAAAAGAAGAATATCCACGCCGCCGTCTACCAGGGCGGCGACCTGTTCTTTATAAGCGGCGAAAATATCGGCATAGGTTACGGCGCGATAAGCCGGATCGCTTACGTCGGGACTCATGGAGGCCGTTTTATTCATCGGGCCGATCGAACCGGCCACAAAAACCGGGCGATCCGGGTGTTCGGCCCTAAAGGTATCGGCCACTTCCCGGCCCAGGCGGGCGGCGGCCCGGTTGATTTCTCCCACATAGGCCTGCATGCCGTAATCTTCCATCGAGACGGCGTTGGCATTGAAGGTATTGGTAGCGAATATATCGGCGCCAGCCTCCAGGTATTGCCGGTGGATGGAGGCAATGACGTCGGGGCGGGTAAGGCACAACAGATCGTTGTTCCCTTTCAGTTGGCCGGGAAAATCGGCAAAACGATCGCCGCGATAATCTTCTTCTTTCAGTCCGAAACCTTGGATCATCGTACCCATTCCTCCGTCCAGGATTAAAATGCGTTCGTTTAAAAGTTGTAAAAACGTTTGTTTATTCATACAGATGTCTGACCTTTCGTGTATACATATATTTATAACCTCTGTAGCACCAAACTACCCCGATGGCAAAGAAAAGCCGCGTTCCGATAATCCAGAGAACAGGGATACCGATAGCTGCGAAGAGAATGGTGTCTTCGAGTAGCGAATGGCAAACGGCCAGGTGGTGATTGAGCAGGTTGCCTTCGGCGTACGTTAATTTTTTTTGTTCCATTTGTTCCACCATGATAGCGCCCCCGTATGCCAATCCTACGGTATTGCCTACCATCCAGAGAAAAGCCGCGTCGCGGGGCAAACCGAAAAATTTCATCAAAGGGGCGAATAGGCGGGAGAGGCGATGCATCAGCCGGAATTCTTCCAATACATAGTGCAGGATCATCAAAAAAGTGACAATCACCAGAATAGAAAAAATTACTTGCATCGAGCTGCTGAACCAGAGCCGGAAAACCTCCGGAAGGTTATCGCAGACGGCGGCGCTCCGGGCCGTGCCGATCGTGGCCCATCCTTCGCGGGGAAGCACCCCGTTGAGGGTGGCAGCGATAACAAAGCTGAGGGTGAAGCGCAGCAACGTCATGCCGAAAAAGGAGGAACCGGTCTTGGCCTGTACCGACGATTCGACGGCCAGGTTGTGGGAGGTAAGGCACATCAGCGCCAGAATGGTGGCCTCTCGCAGCCCCAACGACATGGAAGTGATCAGGGCGATAGGTGCGTAAAGGGGGCTGAATACACTGGTGATGAAGATGATGGCGGTTTCGCCCGGCAGTCCGAGCAGAGAAAAAAGAGGTTCGAGCCAACCGGAGAAGGTGGCCAAGAGGCCTGCATATTGAAGCAGACGGACGGCCAGGGAGATGGGCAAAATGATTTTCAGCAGCCAGATGCAGGTTCTTCCCGCCCGGGGAAGGGCCTTTAAGATACAGCGGCCGATCCGGCCTGTGATTTGTTGCGTTGTTTCCATTCCTGTTTTCCGAATTTGCATATCCGCCCGCGCGCCTCCCTCGGCGGAAGGGACTTTTATTTTTCCCCACGGCCCGGTAGCCGTTTTTTTGTTTTCCGGCAGCCGAACAGCCGCATAGTCAGCTTTTTGCTTTCGGGCGCCGGGGGGCGTCACGCAGCCGATTGGCTGGTTGCTTGGGTGCTCGCGGCGAAGAAATCAGCGTTTAAACGCCCGATCTATTTCGCGCCGGTCGTCGCGTTCTTTGATCGCATCGCGTTTGTCGTATTCTTTTTTTCCTTTGGCGATGGCTACCACTACTTTGGCCAGTCCTTTATCGTTGATAAACAGCCGGGTGGGCACAATGGTAAAGCCGTTGTTGCGGGCGGCGCTTTCTATTTTGCGGATTTCTTTTTTGGTCAGGAGCAATTTGCGGTCGCGCCGGGCGCTGTGATTGTTGTACGTGCCGTAGAAATATTCGGCGATGTACATGTTTTTTACCCATACCTCGCCTTTTTCCACCAGGCAAAAGGTATCCACCAGGCTGGCTTTGCCCAGGCGGATGGATTTGATTTCCGTCCCGGTCAGTACGATGCCGGCCACAAAGGTTTCGAGCAACTCGTAATCGAAAGTAGCCCGCTTATTTTTTATCTGGATTGTATTGCTAATTTTTTCTTTCATTGTTTATTCGGTTCTATTAGAAACGCAGCCCCGGCATTGACATGCTCAGCGCTTTCTCGATAATGAGCGGCGTAAGGAGAATGATGGCGGTGGCCACCCCTACAAATTTCAAACGGATTTTTTCTTCTATCCCCATATAGGGCCCGGCTCCTTCCCATATAATATAAACAGTATATAAAATAAAAATCCGTAGGAAAAAGAATTCAGGCAGAAGCATCAATACAATATTCAAGGCAAACATCAGGGAAGACGCATAGCCTACGAAATGCTGGCAGAGCCTCAGGTCTTTCGCGCGTTTGAAAAGGCTTTGCCACACTTCGTTGAGCAAGTAGGCGCCGAGGTAGAAGCCGCCGAAGGAGGAAATCAACGTTTTAATGGACGATTTCAAAGCCAATTCCACATCAAATTCTTTCCGGGTAAATAAAACGCCCAGAAAAGCCGCCGCGGTGGCCAATCCGATCAGCGGATAAATAAAATGTGAAAGAAATTCATCTCCTTTTTCCTCTTTTTTCGCCAACGCTCTCCAAGCTCGGGCAGGTTGGGAAATCAAAGCGATGACCCATCTGAATATATTTTTATACATCTTTGTTTTCTTTTAAATGGCAAAAGTAAAAAATATCAAGGATTATCTGCGGTATTTGTTTAATTTTCTCGTTCTCTCAATCCAATCGAACTGAAAACGTATCGGTTACCGCCCAAATCAGGCCCGTTGAATCGGTATTGAACCGCTCCGGATAGCAGATCACAAAATGAAGCTCGTCGGCGCCGGTCTGTTTCTCGGCGCCGGCTTTTTCCCCTACGAAATCTTCAAGCACGAAGGCGCTGGGCACCACCCGGCTATACGGTTTTATCGTATCGGGAGCCTCCTCCCGCCAGGCTCGAAGGAAGAGATGGTAGGCGCGCCGGCCGTCGGAGCTGGCCACAGGCGTTTCTTCGGGATCGTAGGAGAGTTCTACAAAATCCGGCCGCGTATCCTGGTGTTCTTTCATCTGGATCTCCAGAAAATAGCGTCCTTTCATATACTGGCTTTTCGGGAAAGAAAGGGCGGTGAATTGTTCGTACGGAAAGATAAAAGCGGTGTCGGTGAGTTGCGGTTTCACCGGCCATACGTCGATCGGATCGCAACGCAGGATGCGGGCTTCGTATACGCCGTCTTTATATTGGTCGGAAAAATCAATTTTATACTCCACCAGGCAGCAATCGCCGTCTTTCAGATCGTCGCGCGTTTCGAAGTCGGAGGAGGAAACGAGGTATCCTTCCGGCACGGCTTCTTCGGTGACGTATAAGCTTTTCCAGGGCTTTTCCTGCACCACCGCCATCCGGCTGCTGTAGCGCACAGGGTTGCCACCCTCTCCCATGCAGGAGGCCAGCGCCGCCGCCAGGAGGCAACTTACCCATCCTTTTCCTATCGTTCTATTTGTTTTATTCATCGTCTGTTAGTTTGAAAATCGGGTTTACCGTATTTGCACCGGTTCGGTAGCGACCCAGGTAAAGTCGGTGCTATCGGCGGCATTGATGGCTTCGATATAATGTACCGAAATGTATAAATTGTCGCGCCCGTTCCATTGATTCCGCCCTCTGAGTTCCTCGATGAAGGGCAGCATATTGAAGGCGTGAACGGCCGTAAGCGTCGTATCGCGGGCGCCTTCTGCAGGGGCAGCCGTAGCGTTGGCGCGCAGATAGAGCGGATAAACCGACTGCCCGTCGATCTGTTCGGCTACGGGTGCCGACGGATAGGTAAATTGCCAGTTTACCTGTTGGCCGGTTGCCGTGATATAGACCGAGGGCAAGAATAGCCGATCGGCCAGATAGGCGAAAAGATGGGGAGCCTGGGGCGAAATGGCGGCACGGATGGGTTGTTCATAAGGCAGCAACTGATCGGTTTTCAGATCGGAAGGCCCGGCATCCGCCTGATCGACCGGGGTTTGCTTTTTCAACGTAACGGTATAATAACCGGTCTGGCCGTAATTGGTATTGGCCGGGTCGGAAGCGTTGTAGGTAAAATCTACGATGAGACAGGTGCCGTCGGCATTCGAATTGAGGCCGGCCGCGTAAATGGTACCGAAACGGGTATCGGCTACCACCAGACCGCCGACCTGTTCTGTGCGGATCACAGCGGGTGATTCGTCGGGGTGAAAAGCGCTGTTGACATCGCTCAAACAGCCGGTAAGCAGCAGGGCCGGAAGAGACAGCCAGGCTGCCGCGCCGCGCCTAAAGTATTGGATCTGTTGTCTGTTCATACGCACAAAGATACAACCTTTCCCTGTATGCTAATTATAAAAAAAGAAAAAGTAGGGGGAAGGTTGTTCATTGAAGAACTTACAGGGAGATAGAGACTAGCTATTTATCCCGATCCGGATTATCGGAAAAGAGAAGATAAAGAAGGAGCCGACCCTGAAAAAGGAAGGAGCCTAGGGATAGCCACCCTTCCATGCATTCGCTCGTTTACTCCCCGATTCTAACCTTTTTTATGTGGGTTTGTAAAAACAAAGAAACATGGGTACAAAAGATAAATTGATCGATCGTTTTGGTAACTTGCCCAAAGATTTCACCTTTGATGAGGCCCTAAAACTCTTGGCGGTTTTCGGGTATACCGTTCACCATAAAAGAGCTACATCCGGTTCTCGCATAAGGTTCAAAAACGAGCAAAACGGGCAATACATTGATATTCATAAATCTCACCTGGCTAGTATTATGAAAGAATGGATGATGAGAACGTCAATGGCTATATCAAACAAGCATTGGAAAATCAACTTAAATTGTCTCGTTAAAGCTAATTGATTAAAGCGTATCACGGCGCGATTTCCTGATTGTTAGCTGCCCCTATGCTGGTAGGGGTAGATTTTCGTCCTTTAAAGCTAAAGAGAAGGTCGGCTTTCTCAGTCTGTCTTTTGGTAAAACCGCTCTTTATAGTTATTGTATATTTTGCATGCTTATTACGGTCGTTGCAGGTCATCACACCGACGGATTTTCGCTTGGATGCCGGTGTAATCGGAATTTCATGCCAGTGGAATTGAAAATCCATAAGCATCCGATCCGAATTTCTTCGGCATCTTTTTCGAATCGCTCTAACATCCTATCATACAGCTCATTACAAAATGAGTTCACTTGTTTGAAAAAGGCCTTTACTTCTTGTACTTTTTTCTTCTTAAATGGTTGGCAAACGGAGTCGTAAAAATAAGAAACGGGCTGCCGGAAGGACATAAAAAAGTCTGCCTCTCCCCACAAAGGAAAGGCAGACTTTTATTCGATCCGATAGGTGATTACGGGCGGCTGTTTCTACCCGAAGGCCTAGATAACCAGCCGGCCCGCCAAAGGGATACTAGAAAGGCATCGCAGCCGTATAGTTGGCCCATTTCATCGTAGTTTGATCGTTTTTCGTATCGATGCTTTGCACGTAATTGAACTTCAGATTGACCGCATTCTTGCTAGCGGCTTTTTCCTTTTCAATACATTTATCGATAAAGTTCTTTACTTCAAAGGCGCGATAAATCAGTTCTTTGGTTGACGAACCGTCGCCGTCGACTCTTTTCACCACGCGGATAAACAAATCGTAATAACGGTTGCCGTTTTTATCTTCGGCCGGTTCCTGGGTGGGATCGAAGTAGATTTCCCAACGGTTCTGCTGGTTTTTCAGTTGGTCGAAAGAAGCCGCCATCAACAGGTAACCGCTCAGGTAGTTGTTGATAACCAATTCGGATATCGGTTGCTCGTCGGTAAGCAACTTGGTCGTGTCGGCCACTTGCTGAATCGAGATGCCTTTGGTTACTTCATTGATATTGCCGATGGTAGCCTGGTAATAACCGTTTTTCTCGGCATTCGCATTTTCGGCGGAGCTGAAATCGATAGTCAAATCGACCAGATAACATTGGTCGGCCGTAATAAGCGGCTCTGCAGTGGGAGAATAAACAGCACCCAATCCGTTAATATCCAATACGGTTTTGAATGTTTTCGAATCCATGCGGGCTACGGCGAACTGATTCGTGAGGTTCCGTGTGTTGTTGCCATCTCCCAAGCAGGAGGTAAATAGTACTAAGGTAGCGGCCACTAGCACGCTAAAAAGCTTAAACGTCTTCATTTTTTACTTGTCTTTTTTAGTATTTGAATTTTATATGAATGTTTCGAGTTGTATCTTAAAATCCCAGCCGGAAACCGAGTTGCAAACTGACATTGAAAGGTTTTTCCGAATGGATCGTTTCGATGTCGCTCCCGTTGTCAAAATAATAGCTGGCTCCTACTTCGGCAAATGCGCTGACAAAGCGGATAAGCGGATAGCTGACGCCGGCCCGGGCATTGACCGACCAGAGCCATTCTTTCATCCGGATATGTTCCCGCGAATGATCCATTTCTTTTTCGTGGTAAAAGAATTGGGTTTTGCGTTTGCCGGTTACGTTTATTTCGGTCATTCCGCCGGCGGCGGCATATACATTGAACCGGTTCCACTCGGCGATTTTATAAGAAACGGAGAGGGGAATGCCGATAAAATGCAGTTTTTGTTTCGTCTTAGCCCGGTAGCTGCCGTTGGTTTCCCATTCCGAAGAGAGAAAAGCATAGTTCAGACCGGTCTGCAAGGAAAAGCGGTTGGTAAGGTACCGGCTGACCGAGATGCCGAAAGAAACCGGTGTCTTATGATGGATTTCTGTTTTCGGCAGGTCGAGGTTGTTGAAATTGACGGCATTCATCAGCATCAGGCTTTCGCTTCGCAATGCGCTGCTGTTGGTTACATATTGGGGCACGAGGTTATCAGCGCCCACCGAAAGGCTGCCGGCTCCCATGCCGATGCCCCATTTGCGGGCGGACGACTTTTTTTTCGCCCGTCTGGGGGAAGAAACCGTGGCTGTGCGGGAAGAAATGGGCAGGGTCTCTTCCAAAGCGGATGCGGCGGCCGTGGTTTCGGTGGCCACAGTTTGTTCGGTAGCTGCGCCCGGAACGTCCGGAACCGGTGTTTCGGAAAGGGCTTGCGTCCGGGTTGCTTCGTCGTTGGCAGCGACAGCCTGGGCCATCGTATCGGATGCATCCAAACGAGCGGTCGTCCTCCTTTCTGCGGCAGACAACGAGCGGGAACGACGGGCGGCGGGAGCGGAAAGTACGGAGGCTACGACGGACGGGGGCGCCTGTGTAGTAAGAGGTGGTACGTTACGACCGGTTTCTGCTTCCCTGTTTCCGAGCACTTCATGGGTTCCGGACGTTTCGCCGTGGCTTTTGCGGTCTGTCGGGTCTGTGCCTTTTGGGGGATTCGCTGCGGCGCACGCATCGGCTGCCAGGCGCGTTTCGAGGGTTTCGGAAGCGGTTTTCAGTTCATCGGCCACCCCGTCGCCGAGCGATTGACGGTGCGAGAGATAAAGGGTACCGGTAGCTACCAGCAACGAGACGACAGCGGTGGCGGCCCAATATCCTATCCGGCGGCGCAGCGGAACGGGCGACGACGCGGGCAGCCGGCGGGCAATCGCTTCCCAGTCGCCCGGCTGCACGTCTGCTTCGAAATCCAGCAGTTTGGTGCGCAACAAATCATTTATGCTATCTCTTTCCTTTTCTTTCATTTTCTTGCATACAAAATGTTAATTTTGCGTTGTAATAACTGCCGGGCGCGGGTGAATTGCGAACGGGAAGTGCTTTCGGTAATGGAAAGCATATCGCCGATTTCCTTATGGGAATAGCCTTCAATGGCAAACAGGTTGAACACGGTGCGGAAGCCGGGGGGGAGTTCGCCCACGAGCTGCATCAATTCGGCGGCCGACAGATCGGAGATGGCCGAACTGTCGGGCTGCATCAGTTCCGCCGTATGCTCCAGATCGGAGGCTTCGCGCAGAACGTCCGATTTCCGGAGGTATTCCAACGCACAATTGACAAAGATCTTACGCATCCATCCTTCGAACGAACCGCTGCCGGTATAGGTGGAGAGACTGGTAAATACCTTTACGAAGCCGTCCTGCAACAAATCGCGGGCGGTTTCCCTGTCGCTTACATAACGAAGGCAAACACCCATCATCTTGCGGGAATATACGTCGTATAGCTCTTTTTGAGCCAGTCTTTTCCCTTTCCTACAACTTTCTATCAGTTGTTGTTCGTTCATTCAGTAGCGCCCTTTCATCTCCCTTTTCGGAAGATTGTACATGTATAGGATGTATATAGCGACTGAAACGCTGCATCCTGTCGAAATAATTTCTTGCTCATCGTTGTTTGGCAGGCGGAACCGGGCAACCGGCGCCGTTATCCACCGCCAGAGCTTCCAAACCCAATTTGCGGAAAGCCGAAGCCAGGCGGGTTTTGGAGGTTTCCCCTACGCGGTAAGTAATCTGCACGGTGCGGGTAATCAGATTGCATTTCACCTCGGTTACTCCTTTGACGGCGTAAAGCTGGGTTTGTACCGCTTTTGCTTTTTCTCCGTTTTCGAGGGCTTTCACATAAAAAGTGGCGGTTTGGGTTTCCGCAGCGGGCGGCATCGCCGGCAAAGCCGGCACGTCCGCACACGCTG
>DBFJSK010000560.1:0-3356 GCA_048403675.1 Tannerellaceae bacterium
GATCGTGCCGGCAGTCTTCGATCAGGTAAAGCAACTGAGTGGTGTCGATTTCATGGCTTTGACAAATCCCAGCATTGAAAACATCGTAAATACGCCGTTGTTTTTCCCCCAAACAGCTACGCTTCGCGCCGGGCAGTTGAACCCGATTTCAATGACACCCGATAGCATGAAACTAGATTTGAGCACGCTCGATTTCACCAGCATGGGCGTACCCGCTTCGTTGGTTCCGATGATTCAGGGCATCGTGAACGATATTAAGCTGACATTCAAAAACTACAAAGAATACAGCGTTCCTTTCGGCGACCGGACGGTGAACTTGAAATTGCCGGAAACCATCGACGTGAACTCGGCCGCCATGACAGGCGACGACGGCAAACCGGTGAATCTGCTTTCGTTGAATTTCGTAACCGGCGCCAAAGGAATTATTCTGCCTTTCAACAGCCTCTCGATCGAACTGAAACTGGACGGATTAGCCGGGCTGGCAGGCGCCATTCCGAATTTCCCCCTCAAATCAGGTAAATTCCTGACGATCGCCGAAACGCAATCCACCACTGGCAAACTCGAATACGACGTAACGCTGGAAGAAAACCTGCGTGCGCTGGTCAGCTCGATGGCCCAAATGCCGAATTTCCAGATTTCGGTCGATCTGACCAAACTAATGACCGCCGGTACGATCGAAGCCGGTTTGTACGGCAAACCGCTGCAAAATCCGAACGCGAAATTGCCGATGGGCGACGCTACGATCTATGCCAATCTGAAAGCGACGTCGGGCATGCCGGCCGATTCGATTATCCTGACCTCGTACGATGCGACGACCGCAAAAATAGCCGGCTACAAAAAGCTGACGCCGGTATTGGGTGTGGCAGGTACGAACCTGAAACTGACAACTTCTTCGGCTGTCCGCGCCGATGTAAAAGACGAATGGACGCCGGTAGCTAGCCAGATCATTACGATGCCGGCTTCGATGAGCACGGTAATCGGTTCGATGATGTCGTCGCTCGTAAACGGCGTAATCGGCAATCTGAAATCCCTGCCGCAAGCGAATTTCGACATAACGATCGACTCGATTTATGCCGATAAGCCCGAAGCTACGGTACATGTAATGAAAATCAACGTAGCTACGAAGCTGGAAGCTACGGGCATCAACGAAAATAAGGTAGTGGCCGACATCAACTTCCAAACCAACAAGGAAGGCGAACTGAAACATTCGATGAACATCCAGGCCATCCTGCCGGGCAACAAACCGCTTGTACAAATAGAATTCCGTCCGGGCGAAACAATGCCCGAAAAACCGATGGCTACCGCTTATATCACTTCGGATATATTGGAAATAGTTACCTCCAACGAAGTCATCGCACCGGGTGAAGAATTGAAAGTGCTCGTAGCCGACGGAGGCTTATATATTCAGAATTGCGAAAAAGGAACTTACTCGATCGTTGGCATGAACAGCCAGGTGGTAGCCCAGGGTATCATCTCGGGTACCGGCTCGTTTATCGCTACACCGATGTTGACAAAGGGAACCATCTATATTTTCTCGGTAGTCGATAACGGCGTGCGCCAATCGATTAAATTCAGAAAATAAGTAATTATTTCAGGGGGGACGGCCGGGCGGTCAGGCAAAATGCGCGACCGCCGGAAAATCCCCGACTTTTTTATTCCTACAAAAAGCCGCTGCGAAAAGACTTTTCCGATCGGTATCCCTCCGCCCAGGTTGCGGAAAGATAGAATAAGGAAATGCTTTTCACCGCGGCTTTTTCTTTCCCGGAAAAGACATTCCGGGCCTTCCGATTCACTTTTCGCTTACTTTTCTTTCGGATAAAAAAGAACATCCTTACCTTTGAATCAAATTTGAACAGCATGATGCGTATAGATATACTGACCGTCCTTCCTGAAATGATCGAAGGAATGATTAACTGCTCTATTGTAAAACGGGCGCAAGATAAAGGCCTGGCCGAAATTCATTTGCATAATCTGCGCGATTATACCACCAATAAATGGCGCCGGGTAGACGACTATCCCTTCGGAGGCGAAGCCGGCATGGTGATGCAGATCGAACCGATCGACCGGGCCATCAGCAACTTGAAAAACGAACGAACTTACGACGAAATAATTTATACCTCCCCCGACGGAGAAACCTTCAATCAGCCAATGGCGAACAGTTTGTCATTGCTCAACAACCTGATTATTCTTTGCGGTCATTACAAAGGAATTGATTACCGCATCCGCGAACACCTGATTACCAAAGAAATTTCGGTAGGCGATTATGTTTTAACAGGAGGCGAACTGGCGGCGGCTATCATCACCGATGCCGTAGTACGCATTCTCCCCGGCGCGATCGGCGACGAGCAGAGCGCACTCTCTGATTCTTTTCAGGACAATTTATTAGCCCCCCCCGTCTATACGCGTCCGGCGGAATACAAAGGATGGAAGGTACCTGATGTACTCTTATCGGGCCACCAGCGTAAAATAGAGGAATGGCGGCTGCAACAAGCCCAGGAACGGACGGCGCGCCTCAGACCGGACTTACTGGAATAAATTCCTCTTCATCTTGCTCGCCCAGGATATAGCCTTTCTCGTCATCCGCATTCTTGTCTACCAGCCAATACGCATTGCCCGACGGAGATTCGATATAATTGACTTGCGTATAGTGAAAAGCCGGATCATTCTTTTGGAGCCAGTCAGTAATATGCGGCGGGAGGGCCGTATCGGCCGGAAGTTCATAACAAGTTTCTTTCCACTGGTTATCATTCCGAAACGTGATTTGTTTGAGCATACCATCCTGCCTAAAGAAATAGGTATCACACCCCAAAACATAGTGATAAGCCCGAATATCCGCCTGGGCATAATGCGCTCTGATAAAATTCAACTGTTCTTCTTCCAAACTTACGAACCAACGCGGGTCAACCAAGGTATAATGGAAGGTATGAAGTAACACCCCATCTTCATTCATAAACACCTCATGAGTCATATCGGGAGTATGATGGAGTGGAAATTTGAAACAGAAGCGATAAAGCGTATGAGAAAGCTCACTGCGTTCAATACGTTCCATCTTTTCTATATGCACCTTGGCATAAGACGAATTTTCAAAGCTATCCTGCACCTTCGCCGGCAGATGATCCCTATCATTCAGTTGGGTCACAGACAATTTCCACTGTCCGTTCTCATAAAACGCAGAAGCCGGGTCGTTTTCCTTATCAGTAAAATTCAGTTCTTGTACTCCGGAAGCCAAAGAATGAAATGAAGTAACTACAGCCGCGCCGTATCGCTGCTCGAAATCTTGTTTCACGGCGGCCGGCACCTGTTCACTCTCGTCTTTCCATTCATCCGAATCGCACGCTACCAACCCAACGATAAAG
>DBFJSK010000561.1:0-2869 GCA_048403675.1 Tannerellaceae bacterium
GTCGAAACCGGCTTCATCCGTTACGATGTTTTTATACCAGGTGCCGTCTCCCAGCTTGTTGTAGGTCAAAGCATCCGATGTGAAATTGTAGTTCTCGGCATACAAACCGGAATTTTCGAATTTCTGATAGGAATAGCCTCCCATCAGCCGGGCGGAATGGCCGTTCGATTCGAACGTATAGTTGGCCAGCCATTCCAGGCTTTGCTGAATATTTTTGTCGTATTGCCGGCGGGCATGTCCTTTTTTATTTGTAGCTTCCGATAGCTCGGTGTTGTAAGAGGGACGGAAATAATAGGTGAAATTATCGTTGATCTGCTGGGCTACCGTAACTTGGGTATGCAGGCTGTGTTTGCCTTCGCCGGCGCTGAGGAAGGGCAGCAGATTGAAACGGAGGGTGGCATCCCAATCGAGATATTTTATTTCTTTGCCGTCCAAATCCGTTTTCAAGGTTTCTACCGGGTTGGTGGCGCCGAAACCTACTGTTTTAAAATAGGTCTTTCCGGTGGGGTCTTTCGGGTTCTTTATCGGTTGGGTGGGATTCAGCAGGATAGCCTGTTGATAGGCTCCGTAATCCGAATTATCGGCCTTAATGATGCGAGGGGCTACATTTAAAATCACTTTATAAAATCCGCTTTTCCCTTGATGGTTCAAACTTATACGGGCTCCTACTTCGCGGCGACCGGAACGTAGATCCACGCCGTTGGCTTTGCGGTAGTCTACCGTGGCCCGATAGTTGTTCAGTGTATTTCCGCCGGAAATAGTCAGGGCGTGATTTTGGGTAAAGCCGGTACGTGTGATGGCTTTAAACCAATCCGTGTCGGCGCCGTAATCATCGCCGCGTTTATAGGTTAGAAATTCGTCTCTCGATAGTACCTGGGGTTGATCGTTTATCATGTCGAAGGAGATATAGCCATTATACTGGGTGTGTATGAGGCCTTCCGACGATACCCGTTTGGTGGTGACCACGATCACGCCATTGCTGCCCCGGGTTCCATAAATGGCGGAAGCAGCGCCGTCTTTTAATACGTCGATGGATTCAATATCGTTCTCATTGATATTATAGAGGTTTCCCCCGGGTACGCCGTCTATCACTACAAGGGGGCCTAACCCGGCCGATCGAGAGGAAGCGCCGCGGATCTGGATGCTGGTGGAAGAATTAGGATCGGCCGACGCTTGGTTCGTAATGCTTACACCGGCTACTTTGCCTTGTAATTGGTCGGCCGGGTTGGCGGTGCTTACATGTAAAAAGTCTTTGCTCGAAATGTGCGACACGGCTGAGGTTACTTCTTTTTTTCCTACGCTTCCATAGCCGATTGCGACTACTTCGCCCAATGTCTGGGCATCTTCTTGTAAAATAATTTGCAAAGGTGTCTGGCCGGTAAATTTAATTTCCGCAGGGTGATAACCGATAAAAGTAACGATCAGCAGGTTGCCTTTTGTGGCATCGATGGAAAAGTTTCCGTCTCCATCGGAAATCGTGCCGCGCATGGTTCCCTTTACTTGAATGTGGGCGCCGGCTACTGGTAAGCCGGATTCATCTTTCACGCTGCCGCTGGCCTCATTATGTTGAGCCAGGGCTTGTGTAGCCATCAGCCATAGGCACAGCAGGCTGACGAGCGATTTGCGCCACTGCTTACCTCTGTTTGCGAAAGGCGAGTGCGAAAATCCTGAACTGAAAAGAAAATTCCATTTCATATTGTACTAAATTTAATGTTAAAAAACGATCCGAACGAAGCGGATCTTTGCTCTGAGCGCGCGCTATCTTACTTACGAATTCGTTACTTAAAGTCACTTAGGGAGGGGGGTAGGCCCTCGTGTCCCCAGTCTGAGGGGGGGGCCCATATATATATCCATGATTCCTCCTTGAAGGAGGGTTTGATGGTCGAACCAATTTTTGGTAAAAGGTTTGCCATTCAAAATTACTTTTTGGATGTAGCGGTTGGTGTCCGTTAAATTTTTCACCTGGAGGGTATAGGTTTTGCCGTTCTCCAGTTTAAACGAAACTTGTTCCAGATGGGGGGCAGCCAGCAGGTAGACATCCTGGCCTGCTACCGGGTAAAATCCCATCAGATGGAATGCCAGAAAGGAGGATAAAGCTCCGCTATCGTCATTTCCGGGTAAGCCTGTTTGGCCGATACCGAAGTGTTTCTTCACGATTTCGCGTACCCGATCTGCCGATTTTTCGGGCTTTCCTATCCAATGGTATAAGCAGGGGGTCAAAAAACCCGGTTCGTTATTTACATTGAAGAAATCATTTACCCAGGAGATTTTACTGGGTTTGCTATTTATAAAAAAGGTATCCAGACGGTTTTCAAAAGCCTTGCGCCCTCCGCAATAGCTTATTAAGGCTTTTACATCCTGCGGAACGTAGAAGGATAGCTCCCATGAATGACTTTCGTAGAAATCGTCGGGCCAACTGCCGGCCGACATCGGATGAAAGTTTTCTTTCCAATTTCCGTCGGCTTTACGGGGAGCAGCAAAGCCCTTAGCACCGTGGTCTTCGAACGGACGCCATATATTTTTCCAGTTGTGTGCCCGCTTGCCGTATAGGACTGCTAAGGAATCTTTCCCCAGGCCTTTGGCCAGTGTAGTAATGGCATAGTCGCAGGTGGCATACTCCAGCGTTCGGGTTACCGAGCGCTCATAGCAAGCAGGTACGTATCCCAATCGGTTATAAGCGGCCAGCCCTCCCCGCCCCTCTTTTCGTTCATCTCCCCCGGGGGCTACTTCCGCGTTTTTCAGCATAGCTTTCAAAGCCGTCTCGTAGTCAATGCCGGTTAATCCTTTCACATAGGCGTCGGCTAGCACAATATCGGCATTGCTTCCTCCCTGTGTCCTGCCATTATCATCGCCGCTTCGGCCATCCGGC
>DBFJSK010000562.1:0-3609 GCA_048403675.1 Tannerellaceae bacterium
TTTCTCCATAATTCTTTGTTAGTCGACAACTTCTTCGGCCACTTCTTTAGCGCCCTTTACACGATTCAGGGCTTCGGCGCCGCTTTCTTTTGCTTTGGCCATAGCCGTATTGAAGCCCTCTTTTACCTTACCGGCTACTTCTTTGAGGTCTTCCAATATTTGTTCTCTCTTGTCGGTAGCGGCCAGATAACCTACTGCGGCACCTACTGCGGCGCCTACTACCAACCCCAGTAATAATTTCGAATCTACGTTTTTCATAACTTCTTACGTTTTAAAAGTTTCTACTAAGATAACGATTTTCTGTATAGGATAGTTTACTTCCTTCTTAACTTTTGGTGTTAAATTTTCTTGTCATTTTTTCACTTCCAACATTGTCCAGTTGTTTTTGGCCGTATGCGCTTGGGGTGTCAATCCGCAGCGGCGGCATTCGGATTCGATCAGCGGCAGATCTTCGGTGTAGAATCCGCTCATATACAGCGCAGCACCGGATTTCATGGCTTCCGCATACCGGGGAATGTCGTTGAGTAAGATATTCCGGTTGATGTTGGCGAAAATGATGTCGAACGGCCCTGAGCCGGCTATTTGTTCGGCTCCTCCGAGCTTGACTTCGATTTCTTCCGTTTCGTTGAGCCGGATATTTTCGAGGGCGTTGTCGTAGGCCCATCGGTCGATGTCGATGGCGGTTACGCGTGCAGCGCCTTTGAGGCGGGCCAGAATTGCCAATACGGCGGTACCGCAACCTATGTCGAGCACCTCTTTCCCGGTCAGGTCGCTTTGCAGTATGCGGTCGATCATCAGGTAGGTCGTTTCATGATTCCCGGTTCCGAAGGCCATCTTTGGATCGATCAGGATGGAATAGGCATAGCCGGATTCGGCTTCGTGGAAGGAGGCCCGGATCAGGCATTCGTGGCCGATGCGGATGGGTTGAAAATAGTTTTTTTCCCATTCCTCGTTCCAATCTTTATTTTCCATCTGTTTTTCCGTATAGCGGATCGCTACGTTTTCGAGCGGAAAGGAGGCTAGTTTTTCCTGAACCTGAGCTGGGTCGTAGACGGTGTCGGGGATGTATGCTAAAAGCCCTGTTTCACTTGGCATAAAGCTTTCGAAACCGATCTCTCCCAACTCGGCGGCCAGGATGTCGTTGATCGTTTCTGTGTCGATAGCGGCGGTGTAAGTGAAACTGAGTTCGTAATAATTCATTTGTTCAAACGGTTATATTGTGTGTGTTGTTTGTTTTTCGCAAATATATGTTTTTGTTCTTTAAGTAGCAAATATATGTGCATTTTGTTTTTGATTGGCGGGCTGTTTGCTATTTTTGGATAGCTGAAGCGGGAAGGTTGGCGGCCTCCTTTCCGTTTTTCGGGAGAAAAGGTGGCCGGGAAAAGAAAATAGTACTTTGCCTGTAGAAAGGGAAACCCGGGAAAAAAGAGAAAAGCGTGCGGGGTACGAAATGATATTTTTCCTATCTTTGAATGTTCGAATAGTTTCCGGCGCCGGCCGGCCTCTTTTTCCTGACTGTTTGATAGGTGAATGTATACGCGGGTTGTCGAAAATTTTAAACCAGATAGAAAATGAAAAAACTGATCTTTACCTTTTTGTGTGTATGTGCGGCTCTTTGTGCTATTCAAGCCGATCCGCTGGTGATCGCTACCTATAATTTACGCAATGCTAATGAAGGAGATTCCCTCAAAGGTAACGGCTGGGGACAACGTTATCCCTACATGGCCGGCTTGATCCGTTTCCACGGGTTCGATATATTCGGCACTCAGGAAGGTAAATATCCGCAATTGCAGGAGTTGGTCGAAGCTCTTCCCGGCTATGCTTATATCGGGGTGGGGCGGGACGACGGCTTGCACGCAGGCGAACATTCGGCTATTTTTTACCGTACCGATCGTTTCGAGGTACTGGATCACGGCGACTTCTGGCTTTCTACCGTGACGGACCGGCCGAATAAGGGTTGGGACGCCGTGCTGCCTCGTATTTGCACGTGGGGAAAATTCCGCGACAAGCAATCCGGCTTCACTTTCATTTTCTTTAATTTGCATATGGATCACGTAGGGGTACAAGCCCGCGCGGAAAGCGCCAAATTGATTTTAAGTAAAATTAAGGAACTTCCGGCCCATCTGCCGGTTATTCTGACGGGCGATTTCAATGTCGATCAGAGCAGCGAATCGTATGCCTTATTGAATACTTCGGGTATTCTGCGCGATGCGTACGAGACGACTGCTTTCCGCTATGCCCCTAACGGCACATTCAACGGTTTTCATCCCGACCGGAAAACAAACAGCCGCATCGATCATCTTTTCCTGAGCGACGATTTCAAGGTGCTCAAATACGGAATCCTTACGGATACTTACCGTTCCGAAGTGAAAGAGTCCCAGGAAAAATTGCCCGATAACGGTAATTTCCCGAAGGAAGTTTCCCTTCATAAATATGAAGCCCGCACCCCTTCCGACCATTTTCCGGTGATGATCGTGGTGGATACAAAAGACTAACGTTTTAGAAAAAATTGGTTATTCTTAACCAGAAAAACACAGCCGAATTTGCTTGGTATTTGTTATATCGGAAGAGAAATGTCTGAAACGATCTAAACAAATTTGGTATGATACGAAAATTATTAATTCGCGATTTAACGCTTCGTGACGGTCAGCAATCGATACTGGCCACCCGGATGTCCCAAAAACAAATAGATCGTGTGCTTCCTTATTACCGGGAAGCCGGTTTTTTCGCTGTTGAAGTGTGGGGTGGGGCCGTACCCGATGCCATTATGCGGTATTTGGGGGAGGATCCTTGGGAACGTCTGGAAAAGATAAAAGCAACCATCGGGAATACCACTCGCTTGGCTGCTTTGTCGCGTGGACGCAATTTGTTCGGATATAACCCTTATTCCGACGAGATAATCGAGGGATTTTGTCGAAATTCCATCCAATCGGGCGTAGATATTATGCGGATATTCGATGCGCTGAATGATGTGGATAATATGAAATCGACTATCCGGTATGTGAAAAAATACGGCGGAAAAGCCGATTGTGCTGTTTGCTATGCCATCGATCCGCACCATTCGGCGGTGGAACGTATCCGGGCCGCCCTGAATGGGCATCCCCTGCATAAGCCGGTATTTACGAATGAATATTTCCTCGATAAAGCCTTGCAGATGGAGAATCAGGGGGCCGACATCATCACCCTGAAAGATATGAGCGGATTGATCCCGCCCTGCCGGACGACGGAATTGATTCGTTTGTTTAAAAAGAATCTGAAAGTACCCGTCGATTTTCATACGCATTGTACGCCCGGTTATGGATTGGCCTCGATGGTAGCGGCCATTGTGAACGGCGTGGATATAGTGGATACGGCGGTGTGGAATTTTGCAGGCGGTACAGCGGCTCCGGCGGTGGAGTTGATCTATATTTTCTGTAAAAAGATGGGCATCGAATTGGAGCTGGATATGGAAGCGATCGCGCAAATCAATGCGGAATTGCTGCCGGTGCGGAAAGAGCTTTCCGTATACGATCGGGCGAAGAAGCTGCCGAAACCTTTCAATCCCCTAGTGGATAGTTTTCCGGCTGAAATCGATCGTTTTTTTAACGATGCGATCGAAGCGGCGCGGAA
>DBFJSK010000563.1:0-1710 GCA_048403675.1 Tannerellaceae bacterium
TGAAAATCTTGCGTCCTAACCGATAGACGAACGGGCCAAACTGTCAAAGTATTCACTTTTAGCGCTCTGGAAGTGCTGATTTCCCGATTGCGAGTGCAAAGATAGAGTATCCCTCGGAACTGACAAAACATTTCGAAGAAAAATTTAATAGATCTCTTTCTTTTAACTTCTATTTAGAACCTATATCGTCCAGATGAATTTCCAGCGCCTTTACGGAAATATTTATTTCCCAAATACATACGCATAAAGAGGCGGCCAGTAGCAAGAGGGCTGCGCCGAAAATCCAGGCGGCAATCAATTGCCAGGCCACATACATGAAAAACATGGCGATCACGCAAAGCAGCAGGCTGAGGATGCCGAGTATCTGCATGGTGCGCGTCAGGTAGAGGCGTTTGCGCAGGTTGGCTATCTGGGCGATGTCGCGCGGATCGCGGGTTTGCTGGTGTTTCTCTTTGAGGGTGCGTATCACGCTGGCGTACGAAAGGAAACGGTTGGTGTAGGCCAGCAGGATCAGCGAGATGGCGGAGAAAAGCACCGAAGGGGTTGTCAGGTCTAACATAAGGCGGTGTTCGATTTAGCGTATAGTAATAACGTGAAATTGCTTATATTTGTTTCTTAAATATAACCGGGGCGGCTTGCGACCTCGGCATGGCGTGCGTAAGCGTGTTCCTGCATTCGGTTTACCCGATCTTTATTTCAGGTAAACCGAAACAGATCATCCTTTTGGGCATTCCCTGGCCGGTATATGCCGGCCGGGGGGCACGGTTTCTTCCCGGATGGATAAAAGCAAAAGGTGCATTACCCGGCTGATGCGCGGCCTTTGCCGTTGCGGTTACAAAAATAAGAGTTTATGTTGATTAAAACGCGGGGAATCGTGTTACATTCGATTCCTTATAATGATAAATATTCCATTGTATATATGTATACGGAGGCGCTGGGGCGCGCTTCCTATCTGGTAGCGCGCAGCCGGGGGAAGCGAACGGCGGTATCGAAAGCGCTTTTTTTGCCGCTTTCGGTGTTGGAGATGGAGGTGGAGCATCTCAATAAGCGGGATTTGCACCGGATTAAGGAGGCCAAACCTTGCGTGGCGCTTTCGGAGGTGTTTTGCAACCCGGTGAAGAATGTGCTGGCGTTGTTTTTAGCCGAAGTCCTGTTTCGGGTAGTGAAAGAAACGGAACCCGACGAGCGGTTGTTCGATTTTTTGTATCGTTCTATCGGCGTATTGGAGGAGGTGGAGCAGGGAGTAGCGAACTTTCACCTGGTTTTTTTGCTCGGTCTTTTACATTATATGGGTATTTTTCCCAATGTGGAGGCGCATCGAGCGGGTTATTATTTCGATATGTTGAATGGAGAGTTTATCGACCATATTCCGATGCACCGGCATTATTTGAATCGCGAGGAGAGTGCCTTTTTTGCTCGTTTGTTGCGTATCAGTTTCGAAAATATGGCGTTGTATGGGTTCTCGCGTCAGGAGCGGGTGGATATTATTCAACGTATCCTGGAGTATTATCGTTTACACTTGCCGGAATTTGCGGAAATAAAGTCGCTGGCTGTCATGCAAAGCCTTTTCGATTAAGAGATTCCTGGTTGAATGCTTGGCGGTTTGAGGAAAAGGTTATACTTTTGTGCCCGCTCTCCGGTGTGTTTTTCCCAAAGGGTGAGACGGTCTTGTAGTTCAACGGATAGAATAGAAGTTTCCTAAACTTTAGA
>DBFJSK010000564.1:0-25369 GCA_048403675.1 Tannerellaceae bacterium
CGAGCGCTCCACCAGTTGGCCGATAGCGTGCGGCGTATACCGGAACTGCGGGGTAAAAGTAAGCTTGTCCCACAAGCAGATGTCGCACGAAAACGCGTGCCTGACCGATGCCTGCAAAACCGGGTTACCTTTCCATGCCATCAACGAATCGATGGCGGAAGACACTGGATTCAATTCATAAATCGTAGGATACTCCATACTTGTCAGATAAGACGCTTTCAGATTGAGTATCCGGGATGCCTGGTAATTCAGTTGAAAGACAGGAAGAAATTGCAGATAATGATGTCGTACCGACGGTTGGTTCATGCTTAGCGTCTCTGCACCCGTGCCCAGCTCGATACCCAGTTTTTCGGAAGGGCTATAATGCAGATAGATATACCCTTTATTCCTTTTTTCCTTATAACTTAATAATTCCTCGCCCGACGTCAAACGCGCATCATACCGGCGGAAACTATAGGAATAACCGAATTTCAAAGTAAACAAATCGGAAAGCGCGTACTCCATATCCGTGGTAAACTTGATGTAGTTTCGTTTCTCCCGGTAAGTCAGTAAAGATAAGGCCGATGCGTCGCGGGTGAACGCATTGCTCGCATCATTCGCATACTGATTATACGACAGATCGCTATACATCTCCAGTTTATCGGCCACTGCGGTTCCTTTATAGAACAGGGTTGCCGTATAATCGTCGTACGAGGCGATCGTAGATGTCGTGTTCAATTGCTTATAAACAATATCCTTTTTCATATCGTGCAGGGTATAAGAAAACAGATCGTCGAGTTTCGTTCGCTCATACATATAGTTGGCTGTAAAAGAAATCGTATGGGCGGCATTCAATTTATAATTAAGGCCGGCATGCGCTACGTGCGCTTTATAGGCAAACAAGTCGTTCGGACGCTCCGGCGAATCGGCATCCGGTAGCAGAAGCAAACGATCGGTATACACTACTTCCCGGGCTACAGGCGTATTCCAGGCGGCATGCCCGTACGTATAGTTAGCAAACAGGTTCAACTTCCGATCGGTATATAGGGTCTGGAAAGAGGGCTGATCGCTCATCAACCAATCGTCTCCGTTACCACCCGGGTTGAACAGCGCCATATTTTGAACCGTGATACCATAGCCGCGGTAGTCGGTTTTCAGTTTTCAGTTTC
The DNA here is from genome assembly GCA_048403675.1 of Tannerellaceae bacterium. GTDB lineage: Bacteria > Bacteroidota > Bacteroidia > Bacteroidales > Tannerellaceae > Parabacteroides. Next base: position 1,149 of record DBFJSK010000564.1, read on the forward strand.
AGATTGATAACCGCTTCATACCCTTCCGACTGATACCTGCCTTTCGGTTGTTTGCTAACCTCTATCCGGGCTATGCGCTCGGGATTGATCGAAGCAATATATTCCTTCGACTGCTCCATATTATCCACCAAAAGCAACACCTTCGATTCGTTTCCCACCCGTATGGTATTCGTCATCTTATCATATCGTACTCCATGAAGCTGATCCAGCAAATCGTACGTGTTGATAGCTTTTGCCCGCATTCGGTTCGTTACCAAATAGGTATCGGCGTCTGTCGATCGATCGACATTGGTTCCGCTTACCACGATTTCGTCGAGCACCAGATCGGCCGAAAGATAACAGGTGTCTAACGATAAGATATTTGTTTGGGTGCTTGCCGCCCCCTCGATCGTATAAGGCGCATATCCCAGATAACGAATCTGTATCTTAACCGGCCGCTTGGTGGCGGTACACTCGAAATACCCGTTTTTCCCGGCGATGCCGATCAGTTGCTCCACACTATCTTTATCCCATACCGTCACTTCGGCGCCCGCTAAAGGGCCGGGGCTGTCCGACTCGGCGGAAAAAGCATATCCTTTAAGAGTAAAGCCGCCAACCGGTTCTTGGGAATAAATGGCTTGGATGAAAAAGAAGCAGACGAAGCAAAAGAAATAGATAGGGTTTTGTTTATAGGTATACATAAGGCGAGATGGGTTAATTTCCAACCAAAAGAAAAATGGAGGGGTTTGCATTGGCTGTTACTCTGCCTTTAACTTCTAACGGATTTAGTTCGTTCAGTAAATAAAAATCTTTCCCTTTATTTCTTATCGATTGTAAGGTTACTGTTCTTAACCTTCCAAATTTAGAAAAAAGAATGGGAATAGCAACTAATAATCTTCTTATTTTGCATGCTGCCATCCTATAAATGTGAGAGAGATGCCGTATTTATTTTTATTTACAGGATCATCCTATATCATATAAAAAGCCCTCCTGTACGGGAGGGCTTTTTATATAAGTAGTGGGGCATTATTTAGCTTAAAGAGTCTTTAGAAGATTTATTGAGGTTTCGGCTGCCGGGAAGCAGCCTTCTCCCAGGCTAAGCTTCGCTTATTGCCGTCCCGATCGCTCGATCAGCGTACGTACTTTTTCATTGAAGTCGTGGGTAGCCAGGAGTGTCTCCAGCGGGATATGCATCCGGTAGCGCCAATAATGATGGGCGTTGGCCGGAATATTGATGCGTTCCGCTTCGCTGTCGGGGTATTTGAGGGCGTCGTCAATCGCGAACCAGTCCTGTAGCGGAATGATGGTCAGCATAGCGCGGGTAGCCAGGTGATTGCCGATAATTTGCGAGGCCAGTTCCCCCGTACATTCCGCCGGCGCTTCGCCGCCGCGTTGAAGTACCTGGTTGTAATAACGCTGGGTCTTGGCCCGGTCTTCTTTCCACCAGCTTCTCAGGGGCGCCATGTCGTGGGTGGAAGTGGTGCATACCGAATGGTAAGGCAGGTTGTACATATCGGTAAATTCCCGTTGTACCGTTTTGGGCATCCGCTCGATTTCCAGGCTGAAAATCTGTAATTTATGCATAACGTCGGGAACCGAATCCGGTATCATTCCCAAATCTTCTCCGCATACCAGCATATTTGTGCCTCCTACCAGCGGCGTGAGTCGTTTGAAAGCCTGGGCTTTCCAGAAGTCGGTATGACGGTGGTAGAAGAAATGCCAGTAAAGCTGGTCGAAAGCGTACCGGTCTTCCCCGCTCAGTTCGCGGTAGAGGTACGACTGGTTGGCGGCTATCCGCGGATGGTAGGTATTCGGCTCACGCGGATCGCGTAGAAAGAGTACTTCGTTGGCGATGGTAAATAAACCGTTTTTAATTCGGAGGGAAACTTCGTCGTTTTTTCCTTCGAATAAAGCGTTTATTTTGCGTTGCGTATCGCAGAAGGATTTCAGGACGAAATGATGCGACGACGATTGAGCCAGGTACGTGCCCTTTACCTCGTCGGCCAGGTCGCCGAACAATTCCGGAAGAAACTGTTCGTTGATGTGCGGGGTCGTGAAACGGGCTTCATTGAAATGCATCCCGTATTGTTCGATTTCCGCCAGGGTCAGCGGAAGGGCCGGGTTGAAATGACCGCATAGCCCTTGGATATAGTCCTCCGGAATTTCCCAGATGCGGAAGAAGCCCAGGATATGGTCGATGCGGAAACAGTCGAAATAATCGCTCAGTTTTGCAAAACGTTTTTTCCACCAGGCGAAATTATCTTTTTCCATCTCTTCCCAGTTGTACGTGGGGAAGAACCAGTTTTGGCCGTTGGCCGAGAAATCGTCGGGGGGAGCGCCTGCTTGCCCGTTCATATTGAAATAGCGCGGTTCGGTCCAGGCGTCGATGCTGGTGCGGTTAACGCCGATCGGCAGGTCGCCTTTGAGTACGATGCCGTTTTTGCGGGCGTAATCGGAAACGGCTTTGAATTGGGTGTGAAGGGTAAATTGCAGGAAATAAGCGAAAGCGATTTCGGGCCAGGCTTCGCTGTCTTTGCGGCAGAGTTCGCGTACCCTTGTTTTATTGTATACGGCGTTGCCTTCCCACTGTGTAAAGTCGGAGGTACCGTAGCTGTCTCTCAGATAGCAATAGGTAGCGTAGGGGATGAGCCAGTGTTCGTTTTGCCGGAAGAAATCGGTAAATTCCGCCGTTTCGAGCAGGCTGTTTCCTTCTTGTTCGAAATATTCCCGTGCGTAGGCTGTTTTGTAAGCTACCACCGCTTCGTAATCTACCGCCGGCTTCGCGTTCAGTTCCTTTTGTTTGGCCGCGTAAAAAGCAGCCCGCGCGGGATCTTTCAGCTTTCCCAGAGTACCCAGATGAATGTACATCGGGTGGAGGGCGTAAATGGAGATAGCGCTGTAAGGATACGAATCGGCCCAGGTGTGCGTCATGGTGGTATCGTTCATCGGAAGTACCTGGATGATACGTTGGCCGGTGAGTTTGCCCCAGTCCACGAGCAGTTTCAGATCGCCCAGGTCGCCTACGCCGAAACTTTGTTCCGACCGAAGGGAAAAAACGGGAATCACCGTACCGGCGGCCCGCCAAAGAGGCAGGTTATCGCGGAAATAAAGTCCGGAGATGGTTACGGTTTCCCGGTTTTCCTGGGGGGGGAGGTTCAGAATGCGGTTTTCGTCGGTTTCCCAGTAGAGGGGCTGGTGTTTATCGTTGTCCCATACCAGGAATTTATATTCGAGCGGGTAGGTTATTTCGGTGGCGTCGAGGTCGATATGCCATTCGGGGAAGGTGTCGCAGCTTAAAATCAGGGCTTTGTCGGGATGCCAGTTGCCTAAAGTCGGTTGGTTGCCGGTGATGGCTACGCTCTGGTTCTTTTCTATGCGGGGAGCCGATATTTTGATGACCAGTTTCTTGCCGCTTCGGACGGCTCGTTCGTAGGTATTGCAGGGATGGGCGAACAGGCTTTTGGTGAAAGCGGAAGAATAGAAGGCCAGGTTATCGGGGCGGATTTGCCAGTAGTCGTAAAGGGTGTACCGGTCGGCTTGTCCGTCGAAGGTGATCCGGTGATTTTTCTCCCATTCTTCGAAAATCTGTTTGTCGTTGACGCTCAGGAAATAACGGTATTCTATCGATTGGGTATCGGAAGGAATGTCGAGTTCGAGCCTCCAGTTTCCTTCTCCCCGGTAATTCATTTCTTTTGCCAGTGCGGGCTGCCACGATCCGAGTTCGGGGATAGACCCTACGACACATAACTTCTGCCCCCAAACGGTATGGAAGTTGATATTGAAGGTGACTTTCATGGTGTATCAAATTTAGTTCGGACACGAATGTACGAAATTCTACGAAAGTAGAAAGAAGGAAGAATAAAGATTTTATATCCCCTATCGGGAATTCTTTATTTTTCCTTCTTTCTGGTGTGTATCTCTTCGGCGGTTAGCCGCATTTGGAGGCGCCGCAATTGGTGCAGATCAGGCAACCTTCCTGATAGATGAGGGTTTCCAGTCCGCAATTGGGGCATTGCTGTCCCTTGGCTTCGGTGCCATTGGGCAGGTACTTTTTCAAGGCTCGTTCAACGCCGTTTTTCCAGGTGTTGATCGATTCGTTGTTCAGCACCATGCCTTGTACGAGCTTGATGACCTGATCGATGGGCATGCCGTAACGGAGTACGCCGGAGATGAGTTTGGCGTAATTCCAGTATTCGGGGTCGAATTTTCCATCCAGACCTTCAATGGTCATTTTGTAGCCGCGTTTGTTTTTGAATTGAAAATCGTAATGTTTTTTGCCGTCTTCATCGTAGCTTTTGATAATCGTCCCCTTGGATATGTTCTTGGGCAACATGATCCCTTCTTCGTCGTCGGCCAAACCGGTAAAGATTTCATAGGGGCGGCCGTTCAGAAGACCTACGAAAGCGATCCATTTTTCCCGGTTGTTCTGGAATTTTACCACGTCGGCATCAAGCTCGCGGGGGCGGGTCGAAACGATGATGGGCGGTTGCATGCAATTGCAGTCGTCTTTCTTTTTCTTTTTATTGCCGGCCGAGATCAGCACGCCTGAACGGGAACCGTCGCGGTAAACGGTGCAGCCTTTGCAACCGGATTTCCAGGCTTCTACATACAGCGTATCGACCAGTTCTTCGGTTACGTCGGCCGGCAGGTTGATGGTCACGCTGATGGAATGGTCTACCCATTTTTGAATGCGGCCTTGCATCCGGACTTTTTGGAGCCAGTCTACATCGTTGGAGGTGGCTTTATAATAAGGCGATTTGGCAACGAGGTCGTCTACTTCATCCTGGGTGTATTTCTTGGTGACGGAGTAGCCGTTGGCTTGCATCCAGGTGACGAATTTGTGATGGAAAACGATGTATTCTTCGAAAGCATCGCCGGTTTCGTCTACGAAATCGACCCGGGCTTCGGTGTCGTTGGGATTCACTTTGCGGCGGCGTTTGTAAACGGGCAGGAAGACGGGTTCGATACCGCTTGTGGTCTGCGTCATCAAACTGGTCGTTCCGGTGGGAGCGATTGTCAGGCAGGCGATGTTGCGCCGGCCGTAGCGAACCATTTCTTCGTACAGTTCGGGATCGGCTTCTTTCAACCGGGTAATGAACGGATTGTTTTCCTCACGCCGGGCATCGTAAATTTCGAAAGCGCCCCGTTCTTTAGCTAACAGGACGGACGAACGGTAAGCTGCCAGGGCAAGTGTCTTTTGGATGGTTTCGGCGCATTCGGTCGCTTCGTCGGTGCCGTAACGCAATCCGAGGGCGGCCAGCATATCGCCTTCGGCTGTAATGCCTACGCCGGTACGTCGTCCGAGCAGGGTTTTCCGTTGTATTTTTTCCCAGAGGTGACGTTCGGTTTGTTTAACTTCCATCGATTCGGGATCGGCGTAGATCTTTTCGAGTATTTTCTCGATTTTTTCCGATTCGAGGTCGATAATGTCATCCATGATGCGTTGGGCCAGTCCGACGTGGGTTTTGAAAAGTTCGAAATCGAAATAGGCGTCGGGCGTGAACGGATTCACCACATAGGCATACAGGTTGATGGCCAGCAAGCGGCAACTGTCGTAGGGGCAGAGGGGGATTTCGCCGCAAGGGTTGGTCGATACGGTGCGGAACCCGAGGTCTGCGTAGGAATCGGGAACGGATTCCCGGAGAATCGTATCCCAGAAGAGGACGCCGGGTTCGGCTGATTTCCAGGCATTATGGATAATTTTTTTCCATAAGGTGGGTGCGTCGATTTCCTTTTTGTACATCGGGTCGGCGGCGCCGATGGGGTATTGTTGGGTATAGGGGGTGCCGTTAACCACGGCATGCATAAATTCGTCGTCGATTTTCACCGATACGTTGGCTCCGGTTACTTTGCCTTCTACCATTTTGGCGTCGATAAACGATTCGGAGTCGGGGTGTTTGATAGAGACGCTGAGCATTAGCGCGCCCCGGCGCCCGTCCTGAGCGACTTCGCGGGTGGAGTTGGAGTAGCGTTCCATAAAGGGAACCAGTCCGGTGGAGGTGAGGGCGGAGTTTTTAACGGGCGAACCTTTCGGACGGATGTGCGACAGGTCGTGTCCGACGCCTCCGCGGCGTTTCATCAATTGTACCTGTTCTTCGTCGATGCGGATGATGGCGCCGTAGGAATCGGCTTCGCCGTCGAGTCCGATCACGAAACAGTTGGAGAGGGAAGCGATTTGGAAATCGTTGCCGATCCCGGTCATGGGGCTTCCCTGGGGAATAATGTATCGAAAATGATCGAATAACTTGAACAGTTCTCCTTCGGTGAGAGGATTCGGATACTTCGTTTCCACTCGGGCAATTTCACTTGCCAGGCGATGGTGCATGTCTTCGGGCGATTTTTCGTAAATATTGCCGAATGCATCCTTCAGGGCATATTTATTGACCCATACTTTAGCGGCCAGTTCATCGCCGGTAAAGTAGTTTAGGGAAGCTTTGAAAGCTTCGTCGAATGTGTAAGTTTTACGGTCCACGATATTTTTATTATTTGAGTTTGCAAGTTTAGAAATACTTTATCGATTGGCCAAATTATTCTCTGTTAAAAAGACCGGGTGTTGATAAGTTTTCCGAAATGAATCCGAATACTTTGTTTATCAATATCTTAGTTTTTCAACAGGTGAAAATAATTTTCCAAAAGGAAAACTTGTCGAAGAAGGTGTTTTCCAAAATAGCAAAGGATGCTCCTTGAAAAAAGAGCATCCTTTGCGCAATTATAGGGGGGATTTTTAGTTTTTCAGGAGGACTTCAATTTCTTCGACTGAAGAGCGAAACGACTTGCTCGTTTCTATCTGATCTTTGATGGTCTTACAGGCATGCAGTACCGTGGCGTGATCTTTTTTGCCGACGATTTTGCCGATATGCGAGAAAGAGCAGTCGGTATATTTTTTGGCCAGGTACATGGTGATCTGGCGCGCTTGTACGATTTCCCGCTTACGGGAATTGGTCTGGATGGCGGTAAGCTCCAGATTGAAGTATTTGCAGACGATCTCCTGGATCATTTGTACCGAGATTTGTTTCTTTTCCAACCGCACAGCCTGGCTAACGACGCGTTTGGTTAGCGGAAGGTCGATTTCCCGGTTATTGATTACCGCGTTGGCCATCAGGGAAACCAGGATGCCTTCCAGGTCGCGCACATTTTCGGTGACGTTGTTGGCGATGAAGTTGAACACTTCGTCGGGGATCACGATGCCGTCGTGGTTGATCTTGTTTTTCAGGATTTTCTTGCGCAAATCCAGATCGGGCCGGCTCAGTTCGGCGGTTAAGCCCCATTTCAGACGGGTGATGAGGCGTTCTTCCATGCCTTGCAAATCGACCGGGGCCTTGTCGGAGGTCAGAATCAGTTGTTTGCCGAGCTGGTGGAGGTGGTTGAAGATATGGAAGAAGGTGTTTTGCGTCTTATCCATGCCGATGAGTTCCTGAATGTCGTCGAGCAGAAGCACGTCGATGTTCTGGTAAAAGTTCAGGAAGTCGTTGGTGGTGTTCTTCCGAATGGCGTCGGTGAATTGGACGCGGAAAAGATGGGAAGAAACGTAAAGTACTTTTTTCTCCGGATGAAGTTCGCGGATGCGCGTGCCGATGGCATGGCAGAGATGGGTTTTGCCTACGCCGGACGGCCCGAAGATGAAAAGCGGATTGAAGGTGGTTTTGCCGGGATTTTGCGCGACGGCTTCCCCGGCTGTGCGTACCAGTTTGTTGCTGGTGCCTTCAAAGTAATTGTCGAAGTTATATTTGGGGTTGAGCTGCGGATCGAGATCCTGGGGGGCAGACTGCATAAAAGGGTTGGGCGCCTTGTTTGCGTCTTTGGGAGTGATCTTTTTAACGGCCACCGATCCGTTCTCGGCCGGGTAATCGACAGTGCCTCCCGTCGTCTTGTCGACCATGACGCGGTAGTTCAAAATCGTACCTTGCCCCATCACACGGTAAAGGGTTACCTTCAGGACGTTGACGTATTTCTCTTCGAGATATTCGTAGAAGAATTGACTCGGCACCTGGATGGTGAACTTGTTTTCTTCATACGACAACGGTATGATAGGCATAAACCATGTGTTAAAAGCGGCCTCGGGCACAATGTCTTTGATGACGGCGAGGCATTTGTTCCACAATGTCTGGTAATCGGTCTGCATGTTTCTTATTCTCCCAACTATAACTTTTTTTCTTTCAGCTTTCAGTGTACAAAGTTTAGAAATTAATTCCAAAAAAAAAAGTGTCGTTTTGTTTGGTAATTTTGAATGTTTAATATGCGGTTTAGGCTCAGCTAGTTATCAATAGTGAATTGATTATCTGCAGGTTGCCTCTCTCCGAAAGACGGAGGCCTTTATTTTAAAGCATTCTTGTTGCGGCGCTTCCCCTTCCGTTTTTCCGGGAGTCCTCCCTTTTGAAGGACGTATCTGTTTTTTACAGAACGCCTTACGGATCGGGGCGGCCGATAGCTCTCTTTTTTTTCTTAATTAGAATGATTCTAAATAAACCGGTTTTCGGGGCTTATTCGGAAACTAACTTAAAATACTGAAAAATGAACATATCTTTTCGGATTTTCACGTAAATCGAGTAACAATTTGGAGGCATTTTCGGTTGTGCTGTTCAAATTGTCGTACAAGGCCCTGTCGTTGAGCAACAGCCCGATGCTATTGTCTTTGGTGGTCAGCTTGTCGGTGGTCAGCTTGAGGTTGGCCAGCGTGGCGTTGATGCTGTTCACAGTCGAAGCCAGATCGAGACTTTTCAGGTTATGACTGACTTCGGAAAAGTTGTCGGTCATGGTTTTGAGGTTCTCTACAATGACGGGTACATCTTTATCGAGCATCCGGTTGAGCCGGATGGCCGAGGTTTCGAGCGTTCCGGTCGTCTTTTCGATGTGTTCGAGCGATTGGGCCAGGGCCGGATGGTTCACCAGGGTTTGCAAGCCGCCTAGGATGGAGTCGATTTTGGGCAGGATCTGCTCTACGCTGGGCAGGATGTTTTGCTGGATTGACGACATCATGTCTTCGGTTATTCGGCCTTCAATCGTGGCGCCGGGGCGAAGGTATTCTTTTACATATTTGTTAAGATGGATATGGAGTTCGGCTCCGCTCAGAAAGGTGTTGACGATGGTGATGTAGCTGCCTTTGCTCAGCCTCATGTCTTTGTCGAGGCTGATTTCTACCGTGATTTTATCGGTGGCGTCATAGTCGTATACGATGTCTCTGACCAGGCCGACTTTAAAGCCTTCTACATATACGGGGCTTGATACAGTGACATCTTTTACATTTTTGAAAGCTACATAGTAGTAATTGGTGGGCTGAAACAGGTTGATTCCTTTCAGGTAGTTGATACCGAAGTATAACAACGCCAGGCTGATAATGGATACCAACCCGATTTTGGCCTCTTTGGTGAATACACTTTTCATTTCTTTCTTATTGTATGATTTTTATTTTTTTGTCGTTTAATAGTTTACCTTTTTGCCATCCTTGAACGCCACAATGAAGGCGTCCTTGAAATCGCGGGCTACTTTGCGGCGCAGACTCCGAATGGTATTGAAGCTGGTCGATTCGCCGTAGGTGTATTTATACAGTCCTTTATCCCGGTAAAAGCTTACGTTTTTGTAGCCTTTGAACAGGCGGGAGTTCGATGCCAGTTTTTTGTCGGATGTCAGAATTTGTACCTTATATATAACCTTTCCTCCTGTATCCCGGTTCACAACGGATGTTTTCTTAGTGGTGGGAGGGGGGGAGGTTTGTCCGCGGCGGGAGGAGTTGCTGCCGTTGCCGCTTGTCCGTCCGGACGAGGCGGCTTTTTTTTCGGAATTATCTTCTTTTCCGGCCCGGTCGGAAGCCGTCGGACTGTTGTCTTCTTCGGTATAGGTAAGCAGGGGTGCGGCGGTTTGCCCGGCTAAGGCTCCTTTGCGGCGATCGTATGTGCGTTTGTATGTGGTGAAAGCGTTGTAAAGGGCCTGGGCCAGCTTGTTGCGCCCGTTGTCCGACTTCATGAACCGTTCTTCTTCGCGATTGGAGATATAACCTAGTTCTACCAGGATGCTCGGCATGCTGGTTTTACGCAGTACCAGGAAGCCGGCCTGCCGTACGCCCCGGTTGGAACGGTTGGCGGTGGTGAAGCATTTTTGTACTTCCGAAGCCAAGCTGATGCTTTGTTCGATGTGTTTGTTCTGGATAAATTCGAAGATGATATAGGATTCGGAGGAGTTCGGGTCGAAACCTTCGTATTTTTGTTGGTAATTGTCTTCCAGAAGAATGGCGGAGTTTTCGCGCATGGCCACTTCCAGGTTTTCTTCGCTCCGGGCCAATCCCAGCGTGTAGGTTTCTGTGCCGCGGGCGTTGCTGCCGCGTCTGACGGCGTTGGTGTGGATGGAGATAAAAAGGTCGGCCTTATTGCGATTGGCGATATTGGCCCGTTCGTCGAGTTCGATGAACCGGTCGGTTTTCCGGGTATAGATTACCCTGACGTCGCCGTGATTTTCTTCAATCAGCCGCCCCAGTTTGAGCGCGACGGCCAGGTTGATTTCTTTTTCGTTGACGACGGTGCCCTTTGCTCCGGGGTCTTTCCCTCCATGCCCGGCGTCGATTACGACGGTAAATGTTTTCGCTGCCGCTTGCATAGAAAGGGGCAGGAAAATGAGCAGGGTGAAGAGCAAACTTATATATAGAAGGGGCTTTCTATCCACGTTATAAAATACTTACAAATTGGAGGCAAATGTAATGCTTTTTACTGATTTGTAGGAGGTTTTTACGTTATTTAATGGAAATCCTTGCGAACGGTAAGGTTGGTAGGGGAGGCAGGGGGAAGGCTGGAACGAAACTGGAAAAGGAGCGCACGGGGTGCGGGGCCTTTGCGCTTAATCCATAAAAAAAGAGGAAGACTACCGGGGCAATCTTCCTCTTTTTCGTTTATTGTATGGTATCTTTTTATTCGGAAACTACTTCAAAAGGAATTTCTACGGATACTTCTTTGTGCAATTTCAGGGTAGCCTTGTAGTTGCCTACTTCTTTTACGGCATCTTTGATGTAGATGATCTTGCGGTCTACTTCGAAACCGGCTTTGGCCAAAGCTTCCGATACCTGAATATTGGTTACGGAACCGAAGATCGTACCTGTAGAGCTGGTCTTTGCACCGATCGTCAGGCTGAGGCCTTCCATTTTGGCGGCCAGGGCTGCTGCATCTTCTTTGATTTTGGCGAGCTTGTGAGCGCGTTGTTTCTGGTTTTCAGCCAGTACTTTCTTTGCAGATTCGGAAGCGATCACTGCTTTACCCGTGGGGATTAGAAAGTTACGTCCGTAACCGTCTTTTACTGTTACGATATCGTCTTTGTAGCCTAAGTTTACTACATCTTCTTTCAAAATAACTTGCATATTCTGTCTCCTCTTTTTTTATTATTTCATTAAATCGGTTACATAGGGAAGCAGAGCCAGGTGGCGGGCGCGTTTAACGGCCTGGGCTACGCGGCGCTGGAACTTCAGCGAAGTACCGGTGATGCGGCGGGGAAGAATTTTACCCTGTTCGTTCAGGAATTTCTTCAGGAATTCGGGATCTTTGTAATCGATGTATTTGATACCGTTCTTTTTGAAGCGGCAATATTTTTTCTTTTTAACGTCTACGGAGGGCGGAGTTAAATATCTGATTTCTGATTGAGTTGCTGCCATGATTAATTTTCCTTTACTGTTTCTTTAGATGATTTCAAACCTCTTCTCTTTGCGGCATATTCTGCTGCGTATTTGTCCTGGCGGAATGTCAGGAAGCGAATCACACGTTCGTCGCGACGGAAGTTTACTTCCAGTGTGGCGATGGTTTCGGGATTAGCTTTGAATTCAACCAACTGGTAGAAGCCGGTAGTCTTCTTGTCGATAGGATAAGCTAATTTGCGCAATCCCCAGTTCTCTTCATTCACAATTTCGGCTCCTTCCGCTTTGAGAAGGTTTGTGAATTTTTCTACCGCTTCCTTCATCTGTGCGTCAGACAAAACGGGAGTTAAAATGAAAACGGTTTCGTAATTGTTCATAAAACGCTTTTTATATGATTAATAATTTTTTAGCGGTGCAAAGGTAGGTATAATATCTTTACCGGCAAATATTTCAATGGATATTTTGCGGAAAATCTAGAAAGGGAAGGTCTCTTTTTCCAGCAATTCGGCCGCTTCTTGGATCATGGCCGCGGGTAGCGGGGTGACGGCGCCTTCGCCGATGGAGCGGATGAATTGGGGATGTTCTTGTTTATAGACTTCGTACATGCGGTTGGTGAATACGAACTGAGTGGTGTATTGGATGTTGGCCAAACGGTCGCACATTTTAATGAAAGAGGCGAAACGGGTTTCCCGAATGCCGCGGTAATAGGATTCGTTGGCGCGCTCTTCGCGGTTGCGGCCTTTTTCGTTGCTTAGGGCGTAGACGATCTCGGGTACTTGCTCTTCGATGTCTTTTTGACAGTTTTTGGGAAGGAAGATCCCTTCTGTCTTGAATTCGCGGATGAAACGGACAATGTCGTGGTAACTCATCCGGGCGTCTTCGATGGCATCGTGCAGGAAGGCGGAAGCATAGAGAATCAGTACGTCGGCTTCGTTTTCGGCTACCTGGTATCCGTAGCGTGAGACGTAGGAGGCTGTTAGTTTCAGATGGTAGCCGTAGGGAAGGATGCCGTCGTATTTTTGGTTTACTGCGTCGTGGATACGGAAAGCGGCTTTTTCGAACTCTCCGATCCAGGCGTGGTAGTGGCGGACGATCGACACGAATTGTTGTTTTTCCATTTGTGTTTTTTTTACTGGTGTGTGAAAAGGCGGGACAAAGGTACCTTTTTTATTTTAATAACATATTGTCCCGCCTCCTTGTTGCGGGCGTCGGGTGTAGGGTGTGTTTTAGCGGCGGTTGCCGGGGGTATACCGCCGCAGCGTCACTTTTTGGGTGGTTTCCAATTTGCTTTCTTTTTGCCGGACAATCACTGTGAGGGTACGACCGACGCTGGGTACGGAGATGCGAGCCGGCACGGAGAAATTTATTTTTTTCGTTTCGCCGGCTTCCAAGCTTCCTTTCCATTGGTCGCGGGTAGTGCCCAAACTCATTTCAACTTCGATTTCGCCCGATGCCAGTTCCGAATGGTTGGTGAGCAGGATGCGGAAGGTTGCCCAGCCTTTTACGTTGGCGGTAGCGGTGGGCTGGGGGATCTGGATGTCGATTTCTTTTTCCAGGCAGAAGGTGTCTTTTTTCTCTTCGACGACGCGCGGTACGCGTACTTCCGGCAGGCGGGGCTGGATAAAAACGATCGAGTCGATGCCGTTACTGAATTTTTCGGCCCGATGCATTTTGTCGAGCGTGAGGATGCCTTCCTGTAGGGTAAGACGTCCTTCATCTACTTCGCTCCAATTGATGGCGGAAGCTGTTTTGCTGATGGCTATTTTAACGTTGGCTTCTCCCGAAGTGGCTTCTTGGTATTGCTTGATACCTTCGTCTGTGAAAATGAGGCATTCGCCTTTATAAACGGAAGTGCGGTAGGTGGCCGATTGCTCGGGAATCAATACGAAACGTTCTTTGCCTGTTTTATCGATGTGTTGCCAACCTTTTTTCCGGGTATAAACGGTGGCGTATCCTTCAGAGAAGGGGTAGGCGCGGTCGAAGCGGAAGGGGGAGGAGGCGAATTTTTGTTTGATGGGCGTTTCGTCGCTGCTGATGTAGCCCCATTTGTTCTTTTTGTTGCGAACTACCACATATCCTTCGGAAAAATAAGGATAGGTGGCATCGGCATAGTATTCTTTGTCGAATTCGCGGATATGGCCGACGGTATCCACATACCCGTAGAGCCGGTAGTTGTCTTCTTTGAGCAGGAGGGCGCGGCCTTCTTTGAAAAGGAGGTCGTGGTATTCAACGGAGACGATTACTTTGTCCGTGGCGTCGATCAGCCCGTAGGCATTTCCGCTTTTTACTTTATAGAAGCCGTTGCCGACGGCTGTTTTTTCGGTGTAGCCGAAGCTTTGGGCGAAAACGGGGGTGCCGAATAGTAGTAGCAGGAAAGCGAAAAGGCTTTTTTTAGAATTTGGGAAGAAATGTATGTTCATAATGAAGTGTCTTTAAGCGTGTCTTTAGGTAAATAATGTTTTTCGATAATATAGAGGAAATCAATAGGCCATTCCCTCAGGTAAAAGTCCCCAGGCTTTCAGCGTAGCTTCGTCGGGTGCAATGGCTTCCCGGTAAGGGCGGCTTTCGGCTTCGTCGGCCTGTTTGGCTTGTCGTTGGAAAAGCAGGAACGTACAGACCAGTTTGTCGTCGTCTTCGGGGGGAAGGGTGCCGTTTATTTTTTCTTCCATAAGGTTGTTGAAGAGCCAATAGGCGGCTTTATAGTGGGAGGAATCTTTCGCCAGTGCTTTTTCGAGCCAACGGTTTGCTTCGGCCAGGTCGGCGTCTTTGCCTAAGAGGGCTTGCCGGTCGGCAGGGGTGGAAAAATATTTATTGGCTTTCGAGAGGGTGAGGCCGTATTCGAACATGGCGTCGGGTAGCTGGTGTTTGTCGGCCAGGGTGGCGATTAACTTTTCGCCTTTTTCCATATTTTCTTTCGTCATCGAACCCATCAGATCGGCCGAATAGGTGAGCATGGCCTGGGGGTAAAGGCTGTCTTCAGCCAATATGCGTATTTGTTCTTTTCCACGTGCGGCGGAGTCGCGGATAGGGGATTGGGCCAGGGCGTAAGCCGAATGGTAAAGTTCGTCGGTGGTGGGGGCCTCTGAGACGGTTTCGGGTTGCTTGGTTTCCGGGGCGGTATGGAGTAGCCATGCGATGCAACCGATCAGGCAGGCAGCGCCCAGTCCGGTTCCGACCCATTTTAGCAAAGCGGGTGAAAGGGCAGTGGCGCGGGCAATGGGGGGAAGGTGTTCGAGGTCGACCCGGAACTCGGCAGCCGAAGCATAGCGTTTATCTTGGGATTTCTGGGTGGCTTTACCTACGATCCGGCGCAGGTCGGATCGGGCGATGTCCCGAAGGGGGAGCTTTTTGAGTAGGTTGGCTTGGAGTATTTCGTCGTTGGAACCGAAGAAAGGCAGATGGCCGGTGTACAATAGGAAAAGCAAAATGCCGATGGCGTAGATGTCGGTCGTTTCGTTTTGATGGGTTACGTCGCCGATGACGAGTTCCGGCGCGGCATAATGTACTTTTCCCATAAAGGCGCCGCTGACGGTGAGCATTTTATCTTGGCTGGCGAGGTTGACGGTTTGTTTGCAGATGCCGAAATCGATGAGCTTGATTTTCCCGTCGATGGTAATCATGACATTGGTGGGATCGATATCACGGTGGATAAAGCCTTTGTCGTGGAGGGCCATGATGCCCGAGAGGATACATTTGATGATGCGTATGACGGCTTGGTCGCGGTTGTGCATATACTGGGCGTAAAGTTCGCGGGCAAAGGGAATTTCAAGGCCTTGTTTGTCGGCTACGATGCCTTGCATGAGTTCGTCGAGCGTAACTCCGGTGAGCAGTTCCATGATGACGTGGTAATGGGGTTTTACCGTGCTGTTGGTTTCATCCGGGGTGGCGGTTTCTACAAAACCGTACATCCGGATAAGGTTTTCATTGTCGAGTTGGATGGAGGCTTCCCGCCGCGCCCGTTCAATAAGTTTTTCAGGTATGTTTTCGTACATGGCCTTGATGGCGACAGGGGTGCGGGCCCCGGTTTGTTCTACGACCCGGTAGCCTTTGAACACCCTACCCATTCCGCCTTCTCCCAGTGGCTTGCTTTCTGCGTCGAATTCATAGTAGATGCCTTGACGCTTTTCCGTATCGCTTTGTAGTTTCTGTATGTTCATGTTGTGTATGTGTTTAATATCCTTCTACTCGTAATTTGGTATCGCCGATCGAGAGGATGTCGCCGGGGGCGAGGGGACGGCCTTCGGCTCCGATTTCTTCCGAGTTGACGTAAGTTCCGTTCAGAGAGCGCGTCCATTTTTCGTTGGATTCTTTGTCCCATTGGCCGTCTCGTATGTACCAGATGTCTTGTTCGTCGTCCCATTCGAGGGTACAGTGCTTGCGGGAAATGTAAGTAGATGTTTTTTCTTTGATAACAAGCGTGTTAAATACTGAATTGTTTTCCCGGCCCAGGGTGACGATTCGTTTCGGGCCGTTCAGATGTTCCGGCAGCCGGTAAAGCCGTCCGAATTCATCGCCTTGCATGATGCGCAACAGCAGGCCGTTCAAAATGGTGGAAGGGGCCTCTATTTGATTGGAGTCGATGGCTTCATACAGATCGGCGGTATCGGGCAACATGGCTAATACATCGTCTACCCGGGGGGCGCGGAGAAAGGCGTCGGGCTGTAGGCAGGTGTCGATTATTTTTATCCAGGTTTCCCGTAATTCACCTCGTTGCAGTATGTTTTTATTCCAATCGCCTGTCCGCACGCACGACTGGTAGTGTATCCAATCGGATTCGGTCAGCAAACGGCCGAACGGGAGCGCGCCGGTGAGTAATTGGTAGAGGATAACGCCGAATGAAAAAATATCGGCAGTGGGTAATACGGTGGTGCATCTTTCCAGCCTGTAAAATTCCGGGGGCATATAGGCGCATGATTTGTCCATCATGCGGGAACGCAGAGTTTTATTGTGGCTGGAGAGGGTTTTGCATCGATCACCCAGGGTGATGTAGTTGGTGAGGATGGTTTTTCCGCTTTCGGTGATCAAGATATTTTCGGGGGTCAGGTGGCCGTGTACTTTTCCGGATTTGTGCAGATCTCGGAGTCCGTACAAGATTTGCTTGAGGGTGGGCAGTAAGTCGACCTTGGGATTGTGGATCCCCTGCGACAAATTGGTAGATTGGCAATATTCCGTCAATAAATAGGGGTTGCCTTTTACCGTGCCGGTGTAAACGATAGGCGTCAGATAGTTGCTTTTTATCTGACAACTTTTTATTTCGCTTTCCGAACGAGCGCTCATCAATTGCTGCATCTGGGGGTCGACTTCCCATAGTTTCAGCAATTTTAATATATATTCGCGTCCTTGGCTATCCGCTACTTTGAATTTCCGGTCGGAAACGCTTTCACCCAATATACGCTCTACCCGGAATTTTCCGTCTATCAGGTCGTGTATCCGGAAGTCGCAGCGTTGCACATTCGATGTTTTCATAAGGGATGCTTTTATCTTTCTATTAGTTAACTTTATTTTCTGATCAGAGAACACTGAAAGAAGATTGATTAGCGGGCTTCTGTTACTCCGACAGGTTTACTCAGTACGGGGTAATTCCCTAACGGACAGAGTTGGGTCGTCCAGGATCCGTCGGGGTGAATTTTATTTACCTTTGCTGTTATTTCCATACTGCCGTTATGTTGGTAATAATCGATTTCTTTTACATGTCCTTTTCCACTAAAACGAATCCAATACCCATACATATTAATACAGGTTTGAGGATTGTTCTTATGAAGAGGGATACATTCTTTCAGTGCTTTCGGTATTATAATTTCATAGTACACCGGAAGTGGCCAGGGTCTTTGTTTGGCGATGGCCATTTTTAGTGATTCGAGTGTATGTTTTTTATAAGCTGTACAGGTGGGGTTTTTCATCTTTATTGTTTTTTTAGTTTACTATTAAATTCAAATTCACGATCTCCCATTTTTATGATGTCGCCGGGTTCAAGCTTGATGGCTTGTCCTGCATGGACATAGGTGGAACGACGCCCTTCGCAACGTTCTTCGATATACCATTTGCCTTCGAAGAAAAAGAGGCCGGCCTGTAATTCTTCCTCGATGGAAGGATCGGAGGGGAGGGTATTGAAACGCGATAGCATCACTTCCGAACCTGTATAAGTGCGGGTGGGAAAAGTGCGTTCTCCGAGTGTTTCAAGTGGTCGCAAGGTACATTCCGGAATCGTTTCTTCGTTTGAAGAAGCGGCCGTTCTATCTGCTGGTTCTTCGGTAGAAGCGTTTCCGTATAAATCTCCGCCGCAATAGGGGCAAAATTGTTCTTCGCTTTCTATTTCTTCTTCGCAGTGAGGACAAATCGTTTTTTTTGTCTGACTGACTACGGCGTTACAATTGGGGCATTTCCGCATACCGACAATGACCGGATAGCCGCAAACGGAACAATTATTTTCTATAGAGGTCTTTTTCATATGTCGAATTTTAAAAGGCTTTTTTGTCTTTGTTTTTTTGTGATTCTTTTCTCCTTATATTATCTTTCTTGTGCTATGAGTTATCTATATTCACTAACCTCACTCGAACTTCGCAACCGAAACTCTTTCTTATTTCCATATTAATTTCCAGGTACTCCTGAAAATTAGTCTCCATCGCTTCTTCATAAAGCCTTTCGCTGTTTATTCGGAAAATCATAAATAAGCATTTTTCGATATGATTGCCGACGGGGAGATTTCCCATTTCCATATCCATCTTACAAAATTTGAGGGAATCGTCTCCGAAAGCGCGTAGCCACTCCATACGGCCGTATTGCAAAAAATCAATCTTCGTAAACAGTCGGTCGTTGCTATGAACTGAGAATTTAGCCAGTTCCCGGCGTGTGGTTGTGCCCGTTACCTTGTCTCGGCCGCCTGCTGCGTTCACCAAGGCGGTTACCTCTCCCACTGCTACATAAGATGGGGTGAGAAGAGCGTCTTTTGTCAGTAAGTTTCCTCGTGCCCCGTGGGTGACAAAATAAGAGATCGCGATCGGCTGTTGATTGTTGTGGGGATGACGAATGGCGTACACGCCTTTAAAAGCGGTTTGCTTATTTGGTTTGCAATCTTCTAAAGCATCGTATACCTGTACCATGGCGGAGCGGAGCGTGCGTAAGATAGCGCCGTCGTGTAAAGCGTTGTTGTGTACAAAAGCAAAGTAATCGTCTACGTAATGCCGGTAGAGGTTGAGGATGTCTTCCCGGATGCGGTGGTTGTCGTATTGGGTTACATCAAAGTCGCGGATAAAATATTCTTCAGCCAATTCTGCATCTTGTACTACATCCAGAAACTGGGTGCCGGTCTTTTCATTTTCCAGCCGTTGAATAGGTTCGGAATAACTTAATTTGACAGAAGTTGTATCATAGTTTGCTACAGGAATACAATTGAATATGATTTCCGTAGCCGGGGGGAGGGAACATCCTGTGTCGGAATATAATTTTATCCATAAATAACGGTGGTTGGCCAGTGGAGTGAGTGCTTCGGGATTGAATGTTTCAGGCAACCAATGGGGCATCTCGGTTTTCCGGATGGCTTTATCGCTTTTGGAGCTGCCGAAGCGATAGAGCCAAAGATTTTGATGAATCAGATGTTGCTTCCAATATTCGATCAACCTGAAGTTTGTATGTAGGCCGTATACTTCTTCTTCCAAGGCCAGATGCACCGGGACGATCGTGTCGCAGATTTCTGCCCAGATACCCGATGAGGAGTGTATGGGATGATTCAGCGCCAAGGTTACACCCTCTAGCGTTTCCACTTCCCCTGCTGCTTCATAAGCGAGCCAGATCTCTCCCTTGGGGGCCGTATTTGCTTTTTGCACTTTGATCGGTTCTTGATAAGGAAGCACCAAGGTATCACCAGCATAATAAGCGGCTAATTCCCCGGGTATGATTTGGGAGGTGAACAGCGGACGATATATGCATTTGGTCGGTTTGTAGGTAAATGAGACTTTCTCGTCCAGGCGGTAGGGAGCGTATTCTTTGCTGTTCCCTATTTTCACCACGCTGACTGCAGGTTGGGCGTACAGGTTGCTGTTCTGGATTACTTGGTCGCAAAACAAGGCGGAAAGCCGCTCGACTGACGTGTCGATCTTCTGTTCGATCTGGTTGGCTTGGTGAGCCAAAGCGACCAGCAGCATTTTTGCAATCGGGTCTGCTTGGGAAATACGCAGTTCTTCTTGTTCGAATACTTTCTGCAATTCGGCTAGCTTGGTTTTAATTTTTGCATCCATATCTGTCGTTTATTTGGCGTTCATAAACGGATCCATAAAGAAGACAGCTTCTTTCCGGTAGTTTCCTTCCCGTGTATCGGCATATTCATCATAGATCGTTCTTCCCTGGATTTGCACTTTTACCACGTATTTGCTGTTTTCTCCGCGACGGCTCATTTTATCTTTTTCCATGCTCAGTTGGACCTTTACCGATATGTCGTGCAGGTAAGGAATATAGAAACGGATGCTGTTACGGATGCTTTGTTCGCATAGCTTTATGCCGGCTTGGGAAATGCGTTCTTTTTCTTCTATATTTCCCGGCTTGCGTACAATCTTGTAGTCATTGCCGTTGTTGAAATCGATCAGGTTCATGGTGATAAACTCGTTATCCCAGAAGCTGAATCCGAAGTCTTCATCGGCTTTAAACCGACGGATACAGGTGAAAATAATCGTATCCATCCAATTGTCGATTACATGGGTTGCTTGATGTAAAGGACGAGCCAAGCGTAGATTGAGGTCGGCGTCGTGCTCGAACAGTATAGGAGCGGTGCAATAGTTCATAATCAATCTTATTTTTTGAAGGAACGACGTTTGCTATCTAAATCGCGCGGGAAAGTATGCGCGACTTTTTCTTTCGGGATTTCTACCTGGGGGGAAGCGACTTCTATCGGTTTATATACAAACAAATCGACAAGCTTCATCAAAAGCTGGGTCAAACGAATGCCTTCCTTTACTGTTTCCGCTATCCGGCAAGGATGATAGTTCAGATGCAAGTATTCATAGAATGCTTCTTTTTCAGGTATTTCGTAGGGAACGTCCACTTCGCATAAACCGACAATGGCTTGAAGATTGGCTTGAATCAAGGTGATAAAATGCCGGGGAGCCATTGTGTCCTTTTCCTTTTCGATTTCAACTAGCGCTTTATACACGGTCGGAAGCAGGGCTTTGACGGTGATTTGTTGTTCGGTCGCTGTTTTTAGTTTCAATTGTTCGATAAGGGCTTTTAATACCTGGATGTAATGAACGGCCAATCGCAGTAATTCGCTATGGGCTTTTAGGCATAAGCAAGGCGGGATAAACGTACTGTCTGCTGTCCAGCACATATCGAATTTAAAACGGGCCAGGGGAATGGCGTCCGGATTGTGGTATAGCTCGGATTCTTCCCGGAATACTATTTTGTAATCGGTATCGCAAAAGGGGATTTCTTCTCCTTCAATGGGGACTGTTTCATCGGAGGACGCGTCGAGATAGAGAATGAAGGGGGCCAGACTGACTGGCATCGGAAGTGATTGGAATAACTCTCTTTTACTACGATCGAATTGAAGACGAATCAACCGGCCGGAAGCTGTAACGGCTGTACAATCTAGTTCGAGAATGGACAATTCGTTCGTACTTACTTCATATCGAAGTCCGGCTTCCGAGAGCAATCCGTATCCGTTTTGTGCCAGGAGGGCATACAGGGGGATGAGTTGCGATAAAAAATAGGCGTCTGAAGCTCGGAAAGTGGCATCGGTAAGCCTCATACCTCCTTGCCAATTTATTCTATACGTTGTTTTCATGGATTCAATGGATTAATTGTGTGTTGTAATTCAAAAACAAGCCCGGACCGTTTGGATGGCTTTCGATTATCGGAACTTTTGTCCAGTCGCCGAATACGAGATGTAAATGTTGTTCGACGTTCAGGAACCAGTCTTGAAAAAAGTGCTGGAATTCTTCTATTTCGAGCGTTAATCGGGCGATCTGTTCTTTCGTGTGTATTTCTATCTGGTATTGTATGTCGAAGCGATAGACGCTATCGGAGAAGGTATCTCCGCAAAAGAGTTCGTCGAGGGTACCTTCTAAATGGTAGTGGCAATGGGCTGAAAGGGCGGTCTGCTCGGTGACCCAGTCGGCATGGTATGCCCTGACTTGATTGGCAAAAGCAAATTTTAAGGCCGTACGGATAGCATTTTCATATCCTCGATATTGCCGTAGCCACAAGAGGCAGGGATAGACGGAACGAATAAATTTATTTGCTAAATTTACTTGAAAACCTGCTGTGATGAAGTCTGCGATAAAGAGGTTGTCTGTTAGAATGTGGTCATTTAAATAATGTTGAAAATCAGTTCTCAGTTCTTGGAAAACTTTGTCGTACGGATAAAAATAGGCCAACGCATTTTCCGTCATTTCCTCTTGTTGTTTATAGCACTTTAGAAATTCGTCTTCGTCCTGGTCACATCCCGCATAGCGATCTAACGGGTGGAATAAGTATTCCGGAAGGATATGGTATATACTATCCCTCTTTAAGGTATATTTTACCAGGTTGCTTTTCCTTTGCCGGCCCCGGAGGGTTATTTGTAGTTCATCTCCCACGGCAGTCCGTTCATGAACTCCTTTGAATTCATAGGTGAACTGCATGGGTAGGCGGGAGCTTTTGTGGTAAGCTTCCACGCCGGCCGATACTATAGCGATAGCTAAGTCAGCGTCGATGCCGAAAGGTAATAGGGGACGTGCCGATTTGTTCATTTGGGTAAGATGATTTCTTTTTCTTTCTTCCGTATTGCGGTAATGGTTACCGTTGTTTTTTTATCTCTGGCCCGCGGATTAGGCTTCACAAAAACCATTTCGAAGGGGTATTCAATAGGCGGGCAACCTACCTCCGTGATTTTCACGGAAAAAGAAAGCCGGTCTTCTTCTATCCCGTAGAGCCGGAAAGAATAATGGTTTTCGGTGATTTTATTTAAAGAGAGTTCGGCCGGAAAATTGGCGGCGATCAATTCTACGTTTTTGAAGTAATTGGTTTCGTCGTTTCTGGCCACATCAGTTTTGATCAAATCGAATTCTACCGTAACCGTGTCTTTGGGAGAAATAGAGAAATTGGTCTTTGAAAGGTTTACTTCGTAATATTTTACATACCATTCGGGAATGCTTACTTTATGATCGATAGAAACTAATCCGTCGTATTTTAAGGCATAGTGATAGGTATGTGTTTTCAGGGTATCCGATAAATCTTCGGGTATGGAAAGCCGGCAATCGTAGCCTAAGGTATTTCTTTCGATGTTTTCATTTTCCGTGCGAGTTTCAATCTGGATTTCACAGTCCTTTGATTTGCTGACCACCGTAGCCGACGAACATTTCATATAGGAGGGCAGGGAAACGGCTAGCTTAGCTACAAAATATTGGTGTGTAAATCCGATGTGTTCGTTATTATTCAGTTTAAAACTTATGCTGTTTTCTTTATCTACGGTGATTACGCCGTATTGATTGTTCTGGTAAACTAACGCTTTATCTTCTTTCATTAATATGATTTTGTCGAATTGAGGAGGTAACAATTCCTTCCCTTGGCATCTTATGCCGAATCGGGAATTTGTAGGGTCGCCAAAGGATTCAAAAATACTTTGGATGGCCGGCAAGCTTTCTTTTTTTACTGGGAAGAGAATGGGTTCTTTTCCGGGATAGGCAATTTTCGACAACCGCATAAACGAATCGAAAGTGAACGTGCCGTTCTTTGCCGCGATGCTGTATCCTTGCTTCTCGGGGGTGGGAATGAGTTCTTTGCTGAACGCGGAAACAAGTGATTTTTTATTGGTGGTATTATCAAGGGATAAAGCTACCATTTGTTTATTTTCTTCGGTGTATAAATAGAACTTTTTTTTGATGACGAGGAGGGCTTGCCCGTTGTTGAAGGACGAGAGGAAGTTTATATTGTCGGTTTCTACATTTCGTAAAACAGGTGTTTTTCCTTCATTCGACAGATAATCGTAATACGTATCTTCCGGGTTTTTAATCAAATTTTTATAGCCTCTGATACAGGCTTTGCCATCGAAAAAAGGATAGGCTTCGGCAAACGGCCCGTATTCTGCTTTGCCTTGTTTGTTGAGGTAATAATATTTGTTTTCTTTCTCTACCAATAAATAGCCCGACGAGAAGTAGGGATAGTTGTTCGTTATCCGATATCCCTCTTTCGATACATCGACGACGTGTCCTTGCAAATCCGTGAAGCCGGCCATCTTTCCTTCTTTGCTATGGAACAAAACGGCCCGGTCTTCCTGGAAAGGGGCTATGCTATCGTAAGCGATTTCCAGTATTTTAGCGCCGTGGGCATCCAGTAGTCCGAATTTGTTTTTTTGTGAAACTTTGAATAAACCGCTATTCAACATTTCTATCCGGTCATATTCCGGATGGATTAACCATTTGGCAACTTGGGCGTCGGCTACTACATAACAAAGTAGCGCGATTAAAAATAAGCCTTTCTTTCTCATATTTCTTTCTCCAAATTAATTATAGCGTTTAATACTTCGTCTATTTTCTGTACACAAGCGATATCCTTGGCTTGGACGGCGTATTCTCTGCTTTTTTGGAAAATACGCGTTGCCGTCGGCAGATCTTCGGCTACTACTTTTCCATTCAGGTAGTAATATCCTAGCCAATACAAAGCCATA